>QHSM01000094.1:1735-16063 GCA_003221595.1 Candidatus Rokuibacteriota bacterium
AGGCACTCTCGGGAGGAATGCGATGCCACAGAAGACCGCGGACAAGGATCGGGAGCAGCGCGCGGAGGCGCTCATCGCGCGGATGAAGCAGACGCGCGGCTACATCTACCCGGAATGGGAGTTTGCGGCGCGACAGGACCCGGAGTTCGTGGAGGCCTACAACCGGATCTACGAGCTCGGGCTCGGCGAGGGGAAGCACGTCTCGGCCAAAGTGCGGGAGTTCGTCGCCATCGCCCTCCTCGCCTTCCGCGGCTCGGAAAAGACCACGCTGATCGAGCACATGCGGCGGGCGATCCGCCTGGGGGCGACGCGCGAGGAGCTGTTCGAGGTGCTCGAGAGCTGCATGGTGCCCGGCGGCGCGCCCACGTTCCACCGCGGGCTGAGCGCGCTCCTGGACATCGTCGGCACGTAATCAGCGGAGGGTGCGATGGCTTCCACTGCGCCCCCTCAGCACGAGGACTACACGCCCTACCCGGCGAAGAAGTCGACATGAATAATCGAACGAGCTATCACACGCCGCAGGGGTTCCTGGCACTACAAGGTCGTTTGTCGGAGACCTTGAAGACTCTGGCAACCGAAAAAGGAGTGCGGCTGATTGACGTCATCTGGATGGATGGCGCGATGTTGCTGCCTACGCAAGAGCGCATCGTGCTGGACGGCGCGGCCGTGAAGACGTGGCTCGAGGGTTCTCCCTGGCCTCACCCGGCGCCGCATCCTCCGGGGGTGATGCGGAGCGCTACGACAGCGCGTACGCGCTGAGCAGAAGCACCGCGCCCGCGACGAGCAGCGCCGCGGAGAAGCCGCCGCCCGCGACGACGACGTAGCTCACGACGATCGGGCCGGCGATCTGCCCGACCGCGAAGGCTGAGGTCAGCGCGGCCATCAGACCCGTCGCCCGCGCGCCGGCCACGCTGCGCGCCTCCTGCATGCCGATCATCGTGATGACCATGAACGTGCCGCCGACGAGAAGTCCGGCGAGCATGACGGCCACGATGCTCGACCAGACGACCGGAAGGGCGACGCCCAGCGCCATCACGAGATGGCTCAGGATCCACAGGCGGCGATTGCTCATGAAGCTTCGGAGGGCCGCGACGGCCAGCGTGGAGCCCATCGCCGCCGCGCCGAAGACCGGCCACGACCAGCCGAACACCGCTGGATCGCGAATCACCTGCCGGGCCATGACCGGCAGGAACGTCGCCGGGATGATGTAGCCGAAGCCGAACGCCCCGTAGCACAGCACGAGCCGGAGCGACTCTCGATCCCAGGCGACGGCGCGCGTCTCGGCGCGCTCGGGGCTCGGCGGCGCCGAGCCGTCTCGTCGAAAGGCCGGCCAGATTCCGACGGCCAGCGCGAGCGAGATCGCCCCGAGCACCGTCCATGCGCGGGAGGAGCCGGCGCCCGCGTGCATGAGGGCGAGACAGAGCCCGCCGGCGAGCACGATGCCCGCGCCGACGCCCGCGAACACCGTGTTGGTCAGGCCGAGCCGTCCCAGCGCGGCGAGCCGCTCGAGGCACCACGCCGACACGTTGATCAGAACCAAGGCGCTCGCCACCCCGGCGATCGCGCGCAGCACGAGCCACCAGACGAGGCCCCCATCGAGACCCATGGCGAGCGTGGCGAGGCCGATGGCGATGAGCCCCGCGCGGATCGCGCTGGACGCGCGCATGCGCAGCCCCATCACGGACAGAGCGCCCAGCAGGTAGCCGACGTAGTTCGCGGACGCGAGCCACCCCCCCATCGCGATCGAGAGACCGGCGTCCTCCTGCATCATCGGCAGGATCGGCGTGAAGGCGAAGCGCCCGATGCCCATGCCCACCGCGAGGGCGAGCAGGCCCGCGACGGCGACCGCGCCGGCCCCGCCCGACCAGATCGGCGACATCAGGAGCGGTGGCCGTCGGGCGGCGGGGCGAACAGATCGGAAGGCCAGAGCCGGCGCGTCTCCGGGTCGGCGCGGAGAAAGCTGAAGCCGGCCGCGTTCGCGTAGAACGCGTCGACCTCGGTGTCGCCGATGTGGTAGTAGGCGGTCGCCACGAATTGCGTCCTGACGTCCCCCAGGTGGTGCTTGAGCACCGTGAAGTCGACGGCGATCCTCAGCCGCTCCCACAGAGCGCGCTGAAAGCCGATCGGCCGGTCCGAGCAGCTCCCGACGACGTAGCCCCGACGCTTGGCTTCACGCACCAGCGCGACGGGCACGATACCGGGCGGCTCGCCGACCTCGAGCGTTCCGTCGATGTCGAAGCTGACCAGCGTCACGCGGCTCACGGGGCGACGGCGACCATGCTCATCGAGATCACATGTAGCCTGCCCTCGCATTCCGGGTCAAGCGCCGCGCGTCGCGGCGGGCCAATCGGCACGCCACTTTCGTCCCATTGGCCGTTTACCCGGGCGCGCACGAAACCTAGACTGGTCGCGCATGAGCCTGCACCCGGCGGCACCTCGCAGCGCAGCGAGCCGTGGCCGGCTCATGGCCGCGCTCTTCGCGGCGCAGGTCTGCGGCAGCACGGGGCATTCGATCGGCATGGCGGTCGGCAGCATCATGGCCGCCGGCGTCATGGGCACCAACACGTGGTCGGGCGTGCCGATCGCCACCGGCGCGCTCGGCACGGCGCTGGCCAGCTGGCCGCTGGCGCGCTTCATGGATCGCGCGGGACGCCGGCCCGGCCTGGTGCTCGGGTACGGGCTCGCGGTTCTCGGCACGCTCCTCGGCATGGCCGGCGTGACGATCGGCAGCTTCCTGCTGCTGCTCGTCGGGATGGCGCTCTTCGGGGTCTCGCAGACCGCAAACTTGCTGAGCCGCTACGCCGCGGCCGACGTGAGCCCCGGCGCACAGCGGGGCCGGGCCATGGGGCTCATCGTGTGGGGCTCGAGCGCCGGATCGATGCTGGGGCCGAATCTGATGGAGCCGGCGCTCCGCGTCGGCAATCTTCTCGGCGTCGCGCCGGCGGCCAGCGCCTTCCTCATCAGCCTCGGCGGCTACGCGCTGGCCGCGATCGTGATCGAGATCCTGCTCCGGCCCGATCCGCTCGCGATTGCCCGCGAGACTCACGCGATCGCGGCGGCCAGCCGTCCGCACGAGCCGGCCCGTTCGCTCGGGGCCATCCTCGGCGACGTCAGGGTGCAGCTGGCGCTGGCCACGCTCACGATCAGTCAGTTCGTGATGATCAGCACCACGTCGACGTCGCCGGTCTACCTGCACGATCAGGGCTACGGCGTGCAGACCATCGGCCTCGCGGTGTCCCTGCACCTCGGCGGCATGTACGTGGCTTCACCGCTGTCCGGCTGGCTCTGCGATCGCGTCGGGCGCCTGCCGATGATCGGCGTCGGCGCGATGGTGCTGGTCGGCGCGGTGATGCTGGCGGGGCTCGCGCCGGGCAGCGATCACGTCCTGGTCATCCTGGGGCTGGCGATCAACGGCATCGGCTGGAACTTCGCCTTCGTCGCCGGCAGCGCGCTCCTGACCGACGCCTTGACGCCGGCCGAGCGCGCGTCGACGCAAGGGCTCGCCGACCTGGCGATGGGTCTCATGGGCGCCCTGGGATCCGCCGCCGGCGGCATGATCCTGGGCGTGTGGGGCTTCGCCGTCCTCAACGCGATCGGTGCGGCGCTCGTGCTCGGGCCGCTGGCCGCGACGCTGCTACGCCGGCCGGCGCAGCAGCGTCGCGCCGTCGGCTAGTCGTCGTCCTCCTCGTGCCCGTGGTTGCCGTCATGCTTGCCGCCGAACGGTGACGCGATGTCCGGATCGATGAACAGGGCGAGGAGCTGGCCGCCCTCGACCAGCTCGGTATCGGCGCTCGCCTTGTGGGCCTGGACGTCGAGCAGGAACCAGCCCGGCCCGAGGATGTGCGCGGCGTAGATGATCCCCGATGACTCCTCGTCTTGCGTGATGAACGCCGGATTGTTCGGAATGCTCGAGTCGAAGAACGCCGGGTTGTGGTGCGCGACCTCGAAGAACTCGCCCGTGGCGATCTGATAGACCCAGATCTTCGACACGCGCGCGGCGTTGCCGGGGTCCTCGTCCATGACGATCCGTCCGAGCCGGTCGATCGTCACGTTGTCGAGCATGCCGTGCCCCTCGTTGCCCTTGAGGAGGATCTCGATGGTCCCGCCCTGCTCGGGATGCTCGACGTCGTCGAAGCGCAGCCGCCAGAGGCGGCAGTTGAGCGTCAGGCTCGCCGTGGTCACGAAGTAGAAGTCGTCGCGGTTCCGCTTGCGCGGGTCCCACGCGCCGTCTTCGGGCCGCTGGAAGCGCGTGACGCCGGCCGCGATTGCGGCCGTCTCGAGCGCCAGCGCGTCGAGGCCGGAGACGTCGCCGAAGTTGTGCAGGCCGAACCGGCCCGAGCCGACGAAGCCGCTCGCCGCGGTGCCGAGCCCGAAGTCGTTGCGCTCCTCGGTCACCGGCTGGCCCCCCACCGAGACCTTCAAGCCGTAGAGGCTGCCGTTGGTCAGGCCGGCCCGCTCGACCGCGTTGCCCCGGTTCGCCTTGGCGCCGACGTAGACGAAGACCTCGCTCGGAAAGGCGCTGGCCGTGCCCGCGGTGCTCAACGCGCCGTCGTCCGTGAGCATCACCACGGTCTTCGACTGGGGATGCGGGCTGGCGACCGCGTTCTCGTAGGACATCTTCCCTAGGCGGGGCAGCTGCCACGCCTCGCCCGCGTGCGGACCGGTCGCGATCCGCGCCCAGGCGCGTCCCTGGGAGACTTCCTCGCCGTTCAGGTAGAGGCGCTCCGTCGTGCCCTTGCCCTGATGGAAGAACGCGCCCGGGCGCGCGAGGTCGGCCGAGCAGTGCCGCTCCCAGACGGTGGTTCCCGCCATGTACTTCTGCGCCGCCGGGTCCCACAGGAACACGTCCTGGGGTGACTGGGTGAAGTCCTCGCCCTTCACGACCTCGAGGGTCCGCCGATCGATCGTCCAGCGGGACACGAACGCGCCCTTCGAGCCGTGGCCGCGGGGAATACCGACGGGGGCCGTGAGCTCGTGGTTCATCAGCAGCGTGAAGTGGCGGTGGTCGCTGTTGAAGGCGCCCAGACCGTCGGGGATCCCCACCATCCGGTAGCTGCCGATCGTGTCGCCGACGGTCAGGATCGCCACGGTCCGCACGCCGGGAATGCTCGGAAGTAGATACTCGTCCGTTGTCGTGACGGGGGAGAAGCCGTGCGCCTGCGCCCGCCCGGGGTTCAGGAGCGACGGACCGGCGATCAGGAGCGGCGCTGTCGCCAGGGCGCCTTTGAGAAAGGAACGTCGGCCAAGCTGCCGTGTCGATCCACGCTTCATGCAAGCCTCCTCGAGAATGGTGGGGGAAGATCAGTGCATCGTCGCGGCTCTTATCGCAGACCAGGATGATGGGAATGTGACGACAGTCTGATGAAATTGTGACGATCCGAAGAAATCGCGATGACGGCCGGCGCGCGGTGGAAGCCGAGCTAGACGACGCGGTCGGCGCGGAGCTGAGCGATCTCGGCGGCGGTCATGCCGAGGAGCGTGGAGAGGATCTCGTCGGTGTGGCGGCCGAGCGCGGCACCGGCGTGCGTGACGCGTCCGGGCGTCAGCGAGAGCTTGGGGACGACGCCGGGCTGCGGCAGCACGCCGAGCCCCTCGGCGGGCACGTCGATGATCATCTCCCGAGCGCGGTAGTGCGGGTCCGCGAAGATGTCGGCCATGCTCATGATCGGCGAATGCGGGATGTCGTGGCCCTTCAGCTCGGCCAGCGCCTTCTCGAAGGGGCGCGCCGCGAACCACTCGGTCATGAGGTCGAGGATGACGGGGATGTGCTGCGGCCGCTCGGACGCGGCGGCGAACCGCGGGTCGCGCGGCAGATCGGGCCGCCCGATCATGGCGCAGAGCCTTTCGAAGAGATGCTGCGCCGGCGCCGTGAAGACGATCCACTTGCCGTCCTGCGTCTCGAAGGCGCCGCCGGGCCAGCCGGCGTGCTGGAGGCCGCCGCGCTCGCGCACGACCCCCTGCCGCCCGTAGAGCGACGTCGTGTACTCCAGGACGCGGAAGGCCGACTCGTAGAGCGCGGCGTCGATCCACTGCCCCTCACCGGTCGCGTCGCGATGGCGGAGCGCGGTCAGGACGCCGAACGCCGTGAACAATCCGGTCATGTAGTCCGGGTACACGGGCGTCGGGCGCGCCGGGGGCCGATCGGCGGAGCCGTTCAGGTACCAGGTGCCGCCGAACGCCGAGCCGATCGCGGCGTATCCCGGCCCCTGATTCAGGGGCCCGGTCTGGCCGAACGCGGTGATGCGCGCCATGACCAGCCGCGGATTGATCGCGTGCAGCGCGTCCCACCCGAGGCCCCAGCGCTCGAGGACGCCGGGCCGGAAGTTCTCGAGCACGACGTCGCAATTAGCCACGAGCCGGCGGACGATCTCCTGGCCCTTCGGCGCGTGGAGGTCGAGCGTCATCAGCTTCTTGTTCCGGTTGTCGACGGCGAACCAGTACGTGCAGCCGTCCTCGGTCGGGCCGAGCCGCCGCAGATCGTCGCCGCGCCCGGGCATCTCGGTCTTGATCACCTCGGCGCCGAACTCGGCCATCAGCGCGCCGCAGAACGGACCGGCGACGACCTGGGCGAGCTCGAGGACGCGAATTCCCTCCAGCGGCAGGCGGGGCTCTGTCATGAGGCCGCAGTCTATCAAATCCCGCGTGGCTACCATGCGGACGGATCTTGCCCTACCATGGCGTGGCGGCGGGGTGCGCGCCGCAACGACGGAGGGAGACGAGCATGGCCAGCATGGAGCCGGGGGCCCTGAAGAACCTGGTCGACGTCGAGCGCGGCATCATCAGCCGCGAGATCTTCGTGAGCGAGGAGATCTACCGGCAGGAGCTCGAGCGGGTCTTCGCCCGCTCCTGGCTCTTCGTCGGCCACGAGAGCCAGATCCCCAAGCCGGGCGACTTCCTGACGTCGTGCATGGGCGAGGAGTCGGTCATCCTCTGCCGCGACCGGGCGGGGCGGATTCGCGTGTTCCTGAATTCCTGCCGGCACCGGGGCATGAAGGTCTGCCGCTACGATGAGGGCAACACCGTCGAGTTCCAGTGCTCGTATCACGGCTGGAGCTACGCGACCGACGGCGCGCTCGTCGGCGTGCCGTTCGCCAAGGACGCCTACGGCGCGCAGCTCGACCGGAGCCGGTGGGGGCTCGTCGAGGTCGCGCGGATGGAGAACTACAAGGGCACGATCTGGGCCACCTGGGACGCGTCGGCGCCATCGTTCGCGGAATACATCGGCGGCTACAAGCTCTATCTCGACCTCCTCCTCGACGCGTGGGACGGCCGCGAGGGCGGGACCGAGGCGATCGGCGGAATCCACAAGTGGCTCATCCCCTGCAACTGGAAGTTCCCGGCCGAGAACTTCTCGGGCGACCGCTACCACGGCGTGAGCCACCGCTCGGTCGACATGGTCGGGATCGGTCCGAGCGGCAAGGGGCGCCGCGACATGCAGGAGCGCAACGAGTCGCGGTGGCTCGACGTCTCGTTCCCGGAGCTCGGTCACTCGATGATCGCGTTCCTCAGAAACCACGACTCGCCGCTCGCGCCGGCGTACCAGGACGCGCCGGTCGTCGCGGACTACTTCCGGCGCTGCGAGGAAGACCGCCGGCGCCGGCGGGGCGAGTACTGGCGCCTCTTCGGCGGCCCGGGCACGATGTTCCCGAACGTGTCGCCGCTGGCGCGCCAGCCGCGCACGCTCGCCGTGTGGCACCCGCGCGGGCCGCATCAGACCGAGGTCTGGCGCTGGTACTTCGTCGACGCCGACGCGCCCGCGGAGGTGAAGGACTTCCTGCGCCACTACTACATCCGCTACTCCGGCCCGTCCGGGCTCACCGAGCAGGACGACATGGAGAACTGGAACTACGCCCACAAGGCGAGCCGCGGCACGATCGCGCGGCAGTACCCCTACAACTACGAGATGGGGCTCGGCCGCGGCACGCGGGCCTTCGAGGACCACGGTCTGAAGCTGCCCGGCACGATCACCGACGTGACCGAGGCCAACGCCAGCGAGCACAACCAGCGCGGCTTCTACACCCGCTGGCGCCGGTTCATGGAGGCCGACAGCTGGGCGGGCCTGATGGCCCCGTGAGCGCCGACGCCGGCGCGCTCGCCCGCCTCCTCCTGCAGCGCGAGATCGAGGACTTCCTCTACGGCGAGGCGGAGCTCCTGGACACGCGCCGCTTCGACGAGTGGCTGGACCTCTTCACCGAGGACGCGCGCTACTGGATGCCGATGCGCCGCAACGTCCCGCACGACGACCGCGAGCGGGAGCTGACGCGCGAGGGTCTCGACGTGAACTGGTTCGACGAGGGCAAGGACACGCTCGGCCGTCGCGTGGCGCAGATCCAGACCGGCATCCACTGGGCCGAGGAACCGCCCTCGCGCACCTGCCACATGGTCTCGAACGTCCAGATCGCGCGCGCGGCGCCGGCCGGGCCGGCCCCCACGGAGGTGCTCACCCGGTGCCGGTTCCTCGTCTATCGCAATCGCGTGGAGACCGAGACCGACGTGCTCGTCGGCAAGCGCGAGGACGTGCTGCGCCGGGGGCGCCCCGGCTATGCCGGGGCGTCTCCGAGCGCTGGGGGCCTTGGGGGCCCTTCGAGGCCCCCCATGTCACTAGAACGGCGGCGCCGCGCCCTCCTGCAGCGGCGAGTCGAACGCGAAGAGGACGCCGGCGATCATCCGGTACTGGCCGGCCAGGATCACCAGCTCCATGAGCCCCGTCATGCCGAGCTCGCCCCTGACCTCGTCTTGTAGCCCCTGCGGGATCGACTCGTACGCCAGCGCGTGCTGGACGACTCGCGCCGGCTTCGCGTAGCGTCCCGCAAGCGTCGAGAGGTCGCCCCGCGTGCGGATCCGCTCGATGACGTCGTCGGGCAGCTTCTCGGTGCGCGCGATGCGGGCGTGGGCGATCCACTCGTACGCCTGATTGACCGAGCGGGCGGCGAGCAGGATGGCCATCTCGCGAATGTCGCCCGGCAGCGTCGCGCCGAAGCGCAGGTATTCACCGAGGTCGCCGACCTTCTCCGCCAGCGCCGGGTGGTGCATCAGCGAGGCGAACGGGCCGCCCCGCATCTGGCCGCGCTTGGCGGTGATCTTGTCGTAGACGCTCCGGGCTTCGGGCGGCAGCGTGCTGAGCGGATCGGGCAGTCTGGCCATGAGCTAGCTCTCCCGGGTTGTCGTCGCGCCGGTCAACCGGTAACCCAGCCGTACCAGCGGTGGCTCGGCGCGACCCCGTCGTCGAGGTACGCCATCTTCATGCGGCTCAGGTAGTCCGTCGGGATCTCGTTGCGCTTGGCGGTCACGTCGATGCCGAACACGCGGGCGGCGTTGAGCCCGAAGATCTGCTCCTTCTCGCCGCGCGTCAGCGGCGCATAGCGGTGCTTCTCGACGAGCGACGCTGGCATCTCGAACCGGCGAAACGCCTCGATCTGCCACGGTGCGCGCACGCGGTCGGGTTGGTCGTCACGAGCTGGCCGAAGGTCGATCCGATCTCCATGTAGATGTTGCTGAGGCCGGCGGGCTTCTTCATCTGGCAGAACTCGGTCGTCCACGGTATCTCGCCGGTGGGCTTGGGCGCCGACACGCTCAGGAGCCCCGCGTGGTAGACGAGAAAATCGATGTCCGGGAAGTCCTTCGCAGCCTTGATCAGGTCGCGCGGATGGTTGTAGTCCGCGACCGGACCGAGCGGCAGTCCCTTGTGCACGCAGAAGCGCCGCACGCCGGTCTTGCGCGCCTTCTCGAGCATCGGGTACGCGATCTTCTCGTCGTCCAGGAACCAGCCCCGGTCGAATCCCTTGGCCGCGGCCCCGGTGTACGCCTTCCAGGCGTCGACCTTGAGCGTGGCGGCCTGCTGATCCATGAAGTCGAGGTCGGCCCGGCCGAGCTGCGGCGAGACGAGGCCGTGGGCGAGCATCCGGCGCGACTGCGTGATCCGATTGATCTCGTCGCGGATGTGGGTCATCTCCTTCGGCGGCACCACCGCCTCCTGGGGATACGGCCCGGGCGGCGTCGAGATGAGCCCGATCGACGTCTCGCTGTCGAGGAAGACTTCCTTGACGAAGTTCTCCCAGGAGAGGTCGGCCATGGTCCCGCGATCGGATTCGAGCTTCGGGTTCAGCCGCCGCGAGTTCCGGCGCAGGCCGAGAAGCGCCTGCTTGGAGACCGCGCCCTTGCGGCTCCCCTCCGCGTTGCTCGGGTCGTAGCCGGCGCTGACGTAATGCAGCTGCACGTCGAAGATGAAGACCGGCACGCCGCTCCGCTCCTGGAAGGCGGCCGCGTCCGCCGCCTCGACGGGGAGCACGTCGAAGAACCGGCCGAACACCGCGTTCATCGCGAGGAGCGACGCCGCCATGCCGCCGCTCTTGCTCAGGAACTCGCGGCGGCTCAGCCCGAGCCGCGGCGCCAGGCGCTCGGCCTCGGCGAGAATCCGATCTTCGACCTGACGCTGCGCGGGCGTTTGCGGGATCGGCGGGAATTCCTCGTTCGAGACGAGCCGGGTCGGGAGCGGCACGGCGCTACGCAACCCCTGCCGCATGCCCGGGCACACCTGAAAGCCGTAACGATTCGGCGCTGTCATGGTCGCCTCCTATAGCCGGTTCTTCGAGCGCTGCTTGACGCGCTCGCCGAGCGTGAGCCCGAAGCCGTCGCCTCGCTTCGGGCTCTGCTGTAGATAGGCCTGCGTCTCCGCCTGCTCCTCCCGGCCGAGCGCCTGCGCGTGCGAGAGGCGGATGCGCCGGCCGCCCTCCTCGATCGCCAGCACCAGCACCTTCATCTCGCTCCCGGCCGGGAAGGCCTTGCGCGCGTCGGCGCCGCGGCTCATGGACAGCTCGGCGGTGGGCACGAGCCCGGTCTGCCCGGGACCGAGGCGAACGAAGACGCCGAAGGGCTCGTGCCGCTCCACGGTGCCGGCGAGCACCGCTCCGACCTCGACGGTCGACTGCATGTGCTGTCCGGGGACCGAGCCTTCCGGCGCCAGGGCGAGCGCGACGCGGCGCTTCTCGGTGTCGATGTTGACGATCAGCACGGCGATCTCGGCGCTCGCGGCGGCGGCCTCTCGCATCGCGCCCTGTCGGCTCCGGGGAATCTCGCTGACGTGCAGAAGCCCATCCACGCCGGGCAGGAGCTCGACGAAGATTCCGAACTCGGTCGAGCGCACCGCGCGCCCCCGCACGACCTGCCGCTCGCGCAGGCGCCCGGCCACCGTGCCCCAGGGATCGCCCTCGAGCGCCTTCAGGCTGAGCGAGATCCGTCCCTTCTCCTGATCGACCCGCAGCACCTTGACGGTCACCGCGTCGCCCACCCGCACGAGGTCCGCCGGACGACTCGCCCGCGAATGCGACAGCTCGGACAGGGGCACGAGCCCCTGCACGCCGCCCAGGTCGACGAACGCTCCGAAGTCCGCCAGGGAGGCGACGGTCCCGGTCAGCACCGCGCCCGGGGCGATTTTCTTCCGCGTCTCCTCGGCCGCCTCGGCGGCGCGCTCCTCGAGCAGGCGACGGCGGGAGAGGACCAGGTTGCGCCCGTTGTCGCTGAACGTCGTGACCCGGAATTCCAGGACGCGGCCGACATACTCTTCCGTCGCATCGACGCGGCGCAGGTCCATCTGCGAGAACGGACAGAAGCCGCGCAGGCCGCCGACCGTCACCTCGTAGCCGCCCTTGATCACCGCGGCCACCTTGCCCTCGACCGGAATGCCGGTCTGCGCGGCCACGGCCAGCGCCTGGCGCGCCTGCGCGCCTTGCCGGAGCTTGTGAGAAAGCCGCACCTCGTCCCCGGTCGAGACGACGGTGGCCTCGACCTCGTCGCCCACCGCGACCTTCAGGCGTCCGTCCTGGTCGGTCAGCTCGGCGCGCTCGATCCAGGCCTCGCCCTTGCCGCCGACGTCGACGAAGACGCTCTCGGCCGTGATGTGGATGACGCGGCCCTTCACGATCTGGCCCATCTCGAGGACCGGACGGGCCGCTTCGCGGGCGAACAGCGCGGCGAAATCTTCGGTGTCGCTCATCCTGTCACCCTAGGCGGGCCGCCGGCACGAGGTCAAGGCACATCGCGCGCGTGGTAGAGCAGGATCCGGCGGACCTCCTCGACGGTCTCCGGCCGGTCTTGCAGCGAGTGCGCCGAGTCGACGACCAGCTCCGACTCCACGCCGTCGATGTGGGCGCCGGTGTAGTTGACGACACCGTCGCCGCCCTCCTCGACCGGGCCCGAGCCCTTCACGGCGATGACCGAGTTGGCCCGTCGAGCACGCTCACCATCGAAGAGCGACGCGCCCAGTACGACCGCGCCGAGCGGGTCTTTCCGACCCCGTCTGACGTGAAGATCCAGCGGGTGACGACGCCGGCGCGGCCGGCCGAATGGCTCGAGCCGCCGGGGGTCAGCGGCGATACGGGCGTCGTGCTCTATCTTCACGGCGGCGGCTACGTCATCGGCTCGCCGCGCTCGCACCGTCATCTGGCCGCGGCCATTGCGCGCGCGGCCGGCGCGAGAGCGCTGGCCCTCGACTACCGGCTCGCGTCCGAGCATCCGTTCGCGGCCGCGCTGGACGACGCGATCGTTGCCTACCGGTGGCTGCTCGGGCAAGGCATCGCGCCCGGACGTATCGTCGTGGCCGGCGATTCGGCGGGAGGCGGCCTCACGGTCGCCACGCTGCTCGCCCTGCGCGATCGCGGGATCCCGCGGCCGGCCGCCGGCGTGTGCATCTCGCCCTGGGTCGACCTGACGTGTAGCGGCAAGAGCTACGCAACGAAGGCCGCCAGCGATCCGATCGTCACTCACGACATCATCACGGCTCTGGCAGAGGCCTATGTGGGCAGCGGCGGCGATCGTAGGGCTCCGCTCGCCTCGCCCCTCTACGCCGATCTACGCGACCTGCCCCCGCTGCTCGTTCAGGTCGGGAGCGAGGAGGTGCTGCTCGACGACGCGCTCAGTCTCGGCGCGCGGGCGCGCGCCGCGGGTGTCGACGCCACGGTCGAGGAATGGCCGGCGATGATCCACGTCTGGCACTGGTTCCTGCCGATGCTGGACGAGGCCGAGCAGGCCGTCGCGGTCATCGGGAAATTCGTCCGGGCCCGGGTCGGCTGAAGCTGGACTTGCTGCGGGGCGCGGGATAGAGTGCCCGCGATGCTCGGCGGTCTCCCTCGCGAGTCGCCTCCCGACGCGACCGCGCTCAGCGGCCGTGATCCCGCCAGGGTGCTGACGGCCGCGCTGCTCCTGGTGCTGGCGGCCCTGGCGTGGGCGCGCGTGCTGCTCTCGCCGATGGACGACGACATGGCGGGCATGGCCATGGTGATGGCGCCCACGGTCGCCGAGGGCCTCGCCTACGTGGTGGCCTGGGCCGTCATGATGGCGGCGATGATGTTGCCGAGTGCGTTGCCGATGATCGGGCTCTACGCGGCGACGCAGCGGAACGCGAGCCGGGGCCGGAGGGTCGTGTCGGTCGCGCTGTTCACGGCGATCTATCTCGGCCTGTGGGCGCTGACGGGTGTCCCGATCTACCTGGGAAGCGTGGCGCTCAGCACCGTCACCGCGAAAGCGCTGGCATACGCCAGCGCCGGGGCGCTCATCGTCGCCGGGATCTTCCAGGTCTCGCCGATCAAGCAGGTGTGCCTGCGACACTGCCGCAGCCCGCTCGGGTTCCTCTTCGGACACTGGCGCGATGGGTGGCAGGGCGGCCTGGCGATGGGCTGGGCGCACGCGCTGTACTGTCTGGGCTGCTGCTGGGCGCTCATGGTCGTTCTGGCGGTGGCCGGCGCCATGGGGCTGGCCTGGGTCTTCCTCATCGCGGCGATCGTGGCAGCCGAGAAGCTCGTGCCGGGTGGTGCGTGGGTGGCGCGCCTGACCGGCGTGGTGCTGGTCCTCCTGGGCCTCGCCGTCGCCGCGCGTCCGGGTCTCGCGGTCGCGCTCCGGGCTGGCTCACCCTCGATGTAACGGAGTCGGCGACAACGGCCGAGCCCTCAACGGAGGTTGTCATGGCGAACGTTCGATGGCAGATCAGCGGCGAGTACTTCGAGGCCTGCAGCTGTGACTCGGTGTGCCCGTGCCCGACCTCGGGCCTGGCGGCGCGCCCGACCAAGGGCTACTGCGCGGCCGGCCTCGTCTTCCGGGTCGGGCAAGGCGTGCACGGCAGCACGAAGCTCGACGGCCTGAGCTTCGCCGTCCTGCTTCGCACGCCCGGCCCGATGGGCCAGGGTGACTGGACGGTCGGTCTCATCCTGGACGAACGCGCCTCGACGGAACAGCGTGAAGCGCTCACGGCCATCGCGAGCGGCCAGGGCGGCGGGCCGATGGCGGCGCTGGGCCCGCTGATCAGCCACTTCGAAGGAGCCCAGGCGAAGCCGATCA
>QHSM01000093.1 GCA_003221595.1 Candidatus Rokuibacteriota bacterium
GGTGCACGTCGTGCTGGCCCGGGAGCTGCCGGACTACTGGCAGCGCTTCGAGACGGCCCGCACGACCTATACCGCCGCGCGCGTTACCTCAGGCCGCGAGCGCGGCGGACTGCTCGGCCGGCTCTTCGGCCGCGACTGAGCGCCAGGCCCCCAGCGCCCACAGATTCTCCAGATCTTCCAGCGCCCGGCGCCACCGGCCGTAGTCATCGAGCAGGGACTCGCGCGCGGCCGCGAGCTTGGCGTCGGCGTCGTCCAGCTTCGCCTTCAGCCCGGGATGGGCCGCGCGGATACCGTCGAAGCCGCCCTCGGGCAGAGACGCCGCGAGGCGATCGAGAAGCCCCGTCAGATCCTGAATCAAGACACGCTCTACCGGGTTCATCGGAGCCACCTCCATACGGACCTTTGATACTAAACAGGTGTTGATCTCATGTCAAGGCGGCCCAGAGTGCGCCCCGTTCCTTGTCTTACGACGCTGGCAAGCGCACTATCGTCGCCACGAGGATGAGCCGTGACTGACCTCTGGCGGCTCGACGCGACCGCCCAGGCCGAGCTGGTGCGCGAGAAGTCCCTGAGGCCCATCGAGCTGGTCGAAGCGGCGATCGCGCGCATCGAGCGCCTGAATCCGAAGCTCAACGCGGTCGTGATCCCGATGTACGACCGGGCGCGCGCGGAGGCCGCGGTGGTGGGCTCCGACGGCCCCTTCGCCGGCGTGCCCTTCCTGATGAAGGATCTCCTCGCCGAGTACGCCGGGGTGAGATTCACCGAGGGCTCTGCATTCGTCGATGGCCGGTACACCCCCGAGTCGGACAGCGAGCTGACGCGGCGCCTGAAACAGGCCGGACTGATCGTCATCGGCAAGACCAACACCCCCGAGTTCGGCATTCTTCCGACGACCGAGCCCAAGCTCTTCGGAGCGACCCGCAACCCGTGGAGCCTCGGCCTGACGCCCGGCGGCTCGAGCGGAGGGTCGGCTGCTGCCGTCGCCGCCGGTCTCGTCGCCATGGCACACGCTAATGACGGGGGAGGCTCGATCCGTATTCCCGCGTCGTGTTGCGGCCTCTTCGGCCTCAAGCCCACGCGGGGCCGCAATCCGCTCGGCCCGCACCACGGCGACCTGCTCAGCGG
>QHSM01000092.1 GCA_003221595.1 Candidatus Rokuibacteriota bacterium
CTCCGCGAGCGCCTCGAAGAGGCGGTCGATTTCGTCTGCCTCGGCGCCCTCGTCGAGCGACGCCGCGCCCTCGGCTTGCCGACGCCGCGCGCTGACAGCGCGAGTGACCGGGCCGAGTTCACGCAGGGCGTGCACGCGTTCCTCGCCGAGCTGCAGGCGGCGATTGCGCCCGGCCTCGACGAAGGACAGCGGCGCAAGGTGGCCGCGGCCGAGCAG
>QHSM01000751.1 GCA_003221595.1 Candidatus Rokuibacteriota bacterium
AAAGATCATCTCCCCGTCGGAGCCGATCCACGATCTGGCCGATGGATTCGGCGGACCTCTCGGGCCGGCCGAGGGACCGCTCTGGTGGAAGGAAGGACGCTATCTGCTCTTCAGCGACATCCACAACGACAAGCGGATGAAGTACGTCCCCGGCCAGAGCGTGACCGTCTTCCAGCAGCCGACCAACCGGGCCAACGGGCTGACCCGAGACCTCCAGGGCCGGTTGATCGCCTGCGAGCACGACAGCCGCCGGGTGACGCGGCAGGAGCTCGACGGCAGCCTCACCGTCGTCGCGAACAGCTTCCAGGGGCGGCGGCTGAACCGTCCCAACGACGTCGTGGTGAAGTCGGACGGCTGCATCTACTTCACGGATCCGTGGACGAGTCCCGCGGCCCCCGAGCAGTGGGATCTCACCGTCGCGGGCGTGTACCGCATCACGCCGGATCTCGGCACCATGAGCCTGCTCGTCTCCGACTTCGTGCTGCCCAACGGGCTGGCCTTCACGCCGGACGAGAAGGTGCTCTACATCAACGATTCCCGGCGCCGGCACATCCGGGCGTTCGAGCTTCTGCCCAACGGCACGCTCGCCAGGCAGACCGACCGCCTCTTCGCCGATCTCGGCGGCAGCGAGCCCGGCGTCCCCGACGGCATGAAGGTGGACGTGGAAGGCAACGTCTATTGCGGCGGCGCCGGCGGAATCTGGATCATGGATCCGCGCGGCAAGAAGCTCGGCCGCATCATCCACGGCGCGCCGGCCACCACCAACATCGCCTTCGGCGGCGACGACTGGAAGACGCTGTACTTCACCAGCCGGGGCCACCTGGGCTCCGTGAACGTGAAGATTCCCGGCATTCCGGTGCCGGTCGGCAAGAAGTAGCGGCGAGAAGTCTCGAGCGGTCGGGTGCCGGAGCGCGCCGGAGTCCCGAGGGCGCTCCGGCTCACTCACACGGCGACGGGGGCACTCTCCAGCACGCGGCGCACGGCGGCCTTGATCTTGCTCTGATCGGGCAGCGCCGCGCGCTCCAGCGGCGGGCTGAACGGAACGGGCACCGGAGCCGCGCACACGCGCTGCACCGGCGCCTTGAGGGCCTGGAACGTGTCAGGGTCCTCGGTCACGAGCGCGATGATCTCGGAGGCCGCCGAGCAGGTCGCGGGCGCTTCGTCGACGACGACCAGCCGGCCGGTCCGGCGCACCGAGGCGCGGATGGTCTCGGCGTCCATCGGCACCAGCGTGCGCGGATCGATGACCTCGAGCGAGATGCCCTCCGCCGCCAGATCCGCGGCCACCGCGAGCGTTTCGCGCACGTAGTAGGCGAGCCCCACCACGGTCACGTCGTGGCCGGCGCGCTTGACCTCGGCGACGCCGAGCGGAACCGTGTAGTCGCCCTCGGGCACGGGCCCGGTCACCGCGGCCAGCCGGCTGCACTCGAACGAGACGACCGGGTTGTTGTCGCGGATGGCGCTCTTGAGCAGCCCCTTGGCGTCGAACGGCGTCGACGGAAGGATGACCTTCAGCCCGGCGAGGTGCATGAACATCGAGTACGGGCTCTGCGAGTGCTGGGCGGCCGTCTGCGCGCCGCCGCCGGTCGTGCAGCGATACGTCACCGGGAAGTCGGCCTGGCCGCCGAACATGTAGCGGATCTTGCTCGCCTGGTTGACGATCTGATCCATCGCGACGAACGAGAAGGTCACCATGCCCCAGTGCACGACCGGGCGGAAGCCGCTCCCGGCGGCGCCGAGCCCGATGCCGGTGAAGGCGGCCTCGGAGATCGGCGTGAAGCGAACGCGCTTGTCACCGAACTCCTTCTCGAGCGCGGGTGCGCGCGTGGTGGCGAGCGCGATGACGCGCGCGTCGCGCCGCATCTCCTCGGCCAGCGCCTCGTCCAGGGCCTGCGTGAAGCTGATCTCCCGCACCGGCATCCTCCTCGGGGGCTTTCCGCAGCCCGCTAGTCCGCGAACATGTCGACCAGCAGATCTTTGGGATCCGGATAGGGGCTCGCCTCCGCAAAATCGACCGCGGCGGCCAGCGCGCGCTTGACCTGATCGCGGATCGCCAGCACCTCGGCGGCGGTGACAACGCCGCCCGCGCTCAGATGATCCTCGAAGCGGGCGATCGGGTCGCGCTCGCGGCCGCGCCAGGCGGCCAGGAGGTCGGCCGACCGCGTCTCGGGCGGGGGCACGTCGCGCATCGCGTGGAAGAGCCACCGGAACGTCTTGCAGTGGAGCAGCGTCGGGCCCGCGCCGCGCCGCGCGCGCTCGACCGCCTCGGCGGTCGCGTCGCGGACCGCGAGGACGTCGTTGCCGTCGACCGGCACGCCCGGCATGCCGTAGGCGGCGGCGTGCTGGGAGATCTCGGGATTCGCCCGCACGGACTCGACGGCATTGCCGGCGCCGTAGCGGTTGTTCTCGCACACGAAGATCAGCGGAAGCTTCCACAGCGCGGCGATGTTGAGGGTCTCGTGAAACTCGCCCTCGCCGGTGGCGCCGTCGCCGAAGAAGCACGCCGCCACGCCGCCCGCGTCCTCGAGCTGGGCCGCCAGCGCGGCGCCGCAGGCGATCGGCATGCCGCCGGCCACGATGCCGTTGGCGCCGAGCATCCCGATGGCGAAATCGGCGATGTGCATCGAGCCGCCCTTGCCCTTGCAGTAGCCGTCGACCCGGCCGAACAGCTCGGCCATCATCCGGTTGATGTCGGCGCCCTTGGCGATGCAGTGGCCGTGGCCCCGGTGCGTGCTGGTGATGCGATCGGTGGGGCGCAGCGCGGCGCACACGCCGGCGGCGACCGCTTCCTCGCCGACGTAGGGATGCAGGGCGCCGTGGATCCGGCGGGCGGTCCTGAGCTCGATCGCGAGCTGGTCGAACTCGCGGATCAGGATCATCTGGCGCAGCAGCTCGACCAGGTCGGCTTTTTCTCCTGGCACACACCCCTCCGGCGCCGTCCGGCTAGTTGTTGATCCAGTCCCTCACGAAGCGCGCGTAGCAGTCGCGCTCGCCCGGCATCTTCGGCCAGCCGGCCAGGAGACGCACCGAGGCGAGCAGCAGCCTATCTTTGAGATGCG
>QHSM01000095.1 GCA_003221595.1 Candidatus Rokuibacteriota bacterium
CGGAGCGCTCGACGCGACGACCGCGGCCACCGCTTCCCCGCAAAAGCGCGCCGTGCCATCCGCCAGCGCGGGCCAGGCGGTCGCCGTGAATCCGGCGCCGTCGAGCCGAGGTGCCAGCGGCTTGGCGACCGCCCGGAGCTCGGCGGCGGTGACGACGAGGGCGACGCCGGGCACCGCGCGAGCCGCGGCCGTCTCGATCCGGTCGATCCGCGCGTGCGCGTGCGGGCTCCGGGCGAAGCTCACGCTGAGCATCTTCGGGAGCGCCAGATCGTCGAGATATCGCCCGCCGCCACGCAAGAGGCGTGGGTCCTCGAGGCGTCTGACGCTCGCGCCGGTATATCGGGACGTCAGGCGGCACCTCGCTCGCCCAGCCGATGGAAGACGAGCCCGTCCAGCAGCTTCGGGTAGAAGTGCGTGGACTTTTGCGGCAAGAGCTCGCCGCCCCGCACCACGGCCTGGAGCTCCTCGGCGGTCGTCGGCGCGATCAGGAACGCGGCCTGGCACGCTCCGTCGCGGGCGCGCTGGATCGCGTCGGCCCGGTCGGCCGTATAGTCCACGTGCGTCCTGGCGTCGAGCTTGGCGTCGGTGATGCCCAGGAGCGGTCGCAGCAGCGCTTCGTGGAGAATCGATACCGCGAGCCCCCGCCAGGCCGCCGACGTCCCCCGCGGCCACGCGATGTGATCGAACTCACCGGGCTTGAGCCGGAGCAGCGCCGCGTCCGGTCCGCTGAGGACCGCGATCGTCCGGTTGTCGAGGCAAGCGGCCAGCGGATCGGCGAGCGCCGCCACCTCGAACCAGCGCGCCGCCGTCTGCATGAGGTCGTCGAAGTCGAAGCCCGGAACGCCGTGCACCAGGCGGTGGTTCGGCAGGATGGTGAGCCCGGGCGCTTCGAGCGCGAAGAACGCCATCAGCTTGTAGCCGGCGCCGGGGTGGCGCTCCGCGTACGCGACCGCGGTCTCGTACCGATGATGGCCGTCGGCGATGATCACCCGCCGGTCGGCCATCAGCGACTGCACGCGTCCGATCGCCGCCGGGTCCGTGATCCGCCAGAGCCGGTGACGCTCGCCCCTGAGATCGTGCGCCTCGGCGATCGGCTCGCCGACCGGTACCGTCGCGTTCCGGAGCGCACCGTCGGGATCGCTGGTCAGCATGAAAAGCAGCCCGATGTCGGCCGCCGTGGCCTCCAGCAGATCCATGCGATCGCGCTTCGGTCCGGCGTGCGTGCGCTCGTGGGGCAGCACGACGCCCCGAGCGTAGTCGCTGACCTGTCCTAGCGCGATGAAGCCCGTCCGCGTCACCGGCCGCTCGCCGACGGCGTACGTCTGGTCGTACGGGTAGATCGCGGGCTCCGCGTCGGCGCGCCACACACCCTCGGCCAGCCACCGGTCGAGCACCTGACGAGCCGCGCCGTACCTGTCCGCCGCGTCCCTGGGGTACGTGACGCGAACGATGTTGTGCGGGCTCATCGCGTAGAGCCGATCCTGGCTCTCGGGGCTGATCTGGTCGTACGGGGGCGCGACGACCGGCGAGATGTCGCGCCGCGAGTCGCCGGCATATCGGTAGCCGAGAAGAGGTCTGATCTCCATAGGGCGCGTCGGACGACGCCGAGGCAATGTCAGACCAAATCCCGGCGAAGTCAAGGGCGCCAGACTCGCGTCCGGGGTACACTGTCGCCCACGATTCTCGGACCGACCGGAGGTCGCCGATGGACGAGACCGCGGTTGCCGTGACGACGGGCGTCGCTCAGGTGTTCGACCTCCACGCCCTCAAGGCCTTCGCGCCCGACAAGCGCGTCCGCAAGATGCTCTTCAAGACCGAGCAGCTCTGGTCGGAGATCGCCTGCTACGAGCCCGGGCAGTCGACCGCCATGCACCACCATCCCCGGGAAGAAGAGGCGATCTACGTCCTCGAGGGCGCCGCCACCATGAGCATCGCCGGCGACGAGGTTACCGTACCGGCCGGCGCCATCGTGAGATTCCCGGCGAACGTGCCGCACGACGTCCGCAATCTGGGCGCCGAGCGGTGCGTCATCATGTTCCTCAAGGTGAACCCCAAGGTGCTGAAGGCCGGCGCCGACGGCGCGGGAGCGTAGGGAGGCGCCGATGGGCAACGTGGAGCGGTGCGACAAGACGCTGCCGACCAACGAGATGATGTTTCACGTCCGCCGTGACGCCGTGCTGCGCGCGCGCTTCGCGGGCGACCTGGAGGGGCTCGCGCGGGAGTTCAAGCTGAGCCGGGCCGAGTACGAGGCGCTGCGCGACAAGGACCCGCGCCGCATGATGGACCTGGGCGTCCACCAGTACTACGTGCCGCAGATTCTCCGCCTGTTCTTCGGCGCCGCCCACAACAGCAACGCCAGCGCGGCGCTCGAATGTTATCGACGGGCGTATCCCGAGGAGACCGCGCAGGCGATGGCCTTGCAAGAGCGCCTCGAGGGCTCCCGGTAATGGCCCGCGTCGTTGCCGCGATGGCCATGACTCACTCACCCGGCCTCACCGGGTGGTTCACACGGGCCTCCCGCGAGTACCAGGAGCTGGCGCTCCAGGCGACCGCCGAGATGCGGCGCCGGCTCGAAGCGGCCCGGCCGGACGTCCTGGTGATGTTCAGCAACGACCATCTCCTCAACTGGCCGATCAACAACATGCCGGAGTACACCGTCGGCATCGGCGAGGAGCACATCGGCCCCGCCGAATGGTTCGACGAGTGGCTCGCCATGGAGAAGTACCGCGTCGCCGGGCATGCCCCGCTGGCGCGCTGGATCGTCAACGAGGGCGGGCGGCGCGGGCTGGCGCTCTCCTACCTGCGCGAGATGCAATTCGACGACGGCATCTCCGTCCCGACGCACTACCTGAACCCCGACGCGCGTTTCCGCCTGGTCCCGGTCACCATGAACTGCACGGTGCCGCCGATTCCGACGCCGGAGCGCGCCTACCAGGTCGGCGCGCGCCTGCGCGACATCCTCGCCGCGTATCCCGGCGACGAGCGCATCGCGGTGATCGCCACCGGCGGGCTCTCGCACGAGCCGGGCGGGCCGCGGTACTTCTGGGTGGACGAAGCGTTCGATCGGTGGTTCCTCGACCTGTTGAAGCGGGGCGACCATGCGGCGCTGCTCCGCGAGTGCACGCTCGAGCGCATGGAGGCGGCGGGCTCGGGCGGCACCGCCGAGCTTCTCGCGTGGGTGCTCGTCCTCGCCCTCACACGGGGTCCCGCGGACGTGCTCGCCTACATGCCGGCGGTAGCCTGGCGCTCGGGGACGGGCATGGTGGTGTGGAACGAGATGGCATGAACGGGGAGGTTTGAATGGCGATCACGCATCACCTCGATCGGAGCGTCGTTCACCGGGCCTGGGACAACTCGCTGCTGCCGCGGCTCGTGATCGACCCGGGCGACATCGTGATCTTCGACACCCGAGACGCCGCCGACGGCTACTACTCCCCGTCCTCCACGCACGACGACGTGATGGGGCGCGGTCCGTTCCGCGGCCACCCGCTGACCGGACCCGTCGGCGTCAGGGGCGCGCGGCGCGGCGACGTCTTGACGGTCGAGATCCTGGACGTCAAGCCCGCTGCCGCCTTCGGCTGGACGGCGATCCGCCCAGGACGCGGCCTTCTCCCGGAAGCCGAGTTCTCGAAGCCGCACCTGACGATCTGGGACCTCACCGACGGCACGCACGCGCGCATGGGACGGCGCATCGCGGTGCCGGTCGCGCCGTTTCCGGGTGTCATGGGCGTGGCGCTCGACGAGCCCGGCGCCCACAGCACGATGCCGCCCCGGAAGAACGGCGGCAACATGGATATCAAGCACCTCACGGCCGGGACGACGCTGTTTCTCCCGGTGTGGATGGACGGCGCGCTCTTCAGCGTCGGCGACGCGCACGCGACGCAGGGTGACGGCGAGGTATGCGTCACGGCGGTCGAGATGATGGGCACGGTCACGCTGCGCTTCGGGCTGGCCCCCGGACGCGAGCTGAAGGAGCCGCAGTTCAGGACCTCCGGCCCGATCGTGTCGGCCGCCGATCGCGGGCCGTGCTTCGTGACGACCGCGCACGGCCCCGATCTCTTCGCCAGCGCGCAGCAGGCGATCCGCTACATGATCGATCACCTCGCGACCGAGCGCGGGCTCAGCCGCGAGGAGGCGTACATCCTCTGCAGCGTGGCGGTCGACCTGAAGATCAGCGAGATCGTCGACGCGCCAAACTGGATCGTCTCGGCGTTCCTGCCGGAGTCCATCTTCACGTGAGCTGGGGTCGGTACTTCTCGCTCACGCCGGTATCCGTCTGAGGGCGCCGCGGCGCCAGGAGAGACGTCATGCACTACGGTGTCTTCATCTTCCCGACCGACTACTCGATTCGCATCGACGAACTGGCGCGCGCCGCGGAGGAGCGCGGCTTCGAGTCCTTGTTCGTGACCGAGCACACGCACATTCCGACCAGCCGGCGCTCACCGTTCGCGGGCGGCGGCCCGTTGCCGAAGGAGTACGCCCACACGCTCGATCCCTTCATCGGGCTCACCGCCGCCGCCGCCGTCACGCAACGGCTCAAGCTGGGCACTGGCATCTGTCTCGTCGTGGAGCACGACCCCATCCTGCTCGCCAAGACGATCGCGAGCCTCGATCTGCTCTCGAACGGGCGGTTCCTCTTCGGGATCGGGGCGGGCTGGAACGCTGAAGAAATGGAACATCACGGAACCGTGTTCAAGACCCGCTTCCGTCTCCTCCGCGAGCGGATCCTCGCGATGCGGGAGATCTGGACGAAGGAGGCGGCCGAGTTCCACGGCGAGTTCGTGAACTTCGATCCGATCTGGTCCTACCCGAAGCCGGTCCAGAAGCCGCACCCGCCGATCCTGCTGGGCGGCGAGAGCGGTCACACGCTACAGCGTGTCGTCGACTTCTGCGACGGATGGTTCCCGCGCGGGCGCAATGCCGAGGCGATCCTGCCCGGGCTTGCCGAGCTCAGGACGCGCGCGGCGAAGGCCGGCCGAAATCCCGCGAGCCTCTCGGTCTCGGTCTTCGGCGCGAAGGCCGAGCGCGCCACGCTCGACACGTACGCCAACGCCGGGATCACGCGCGCCATCCTGCGGCTGCCGTCCGACGGCCGCGACGCGGTCCTCCCGCTCCTGGACCAGTACGCCAAGCTGATCCAGTGAGCCTCGACCTGCCCGCGTTCGCCGCCGAGCTCCTGCGCGACGGGCGGGTCGCGCGGCTCGGCACGGCGGACCGGTCGGGTCAACCTCTCGTGGTCCCGGTATGCTACGTCTTCGACGGCCGCTCGTGCTTCTCGGCCATCGACGCCAAGCCCAAGCGCATTCCGGCCGGTGGCCTCCGGCGCGTTCGCAACATCACGGAGAACCCGCGCGTGTCGCTGGTCGTCGACCGCTACGACGAAGAGTGGACGCGGCTGGCCTGGGTGATCGTCCAGGGGCACGCGGATATTCTCACCGACGGCCCCGAGCGCGCGGGGGCCGTCGATCTCCTGCGGGACAAGTACGCGCAGTATCGCGCGCTCGGGCTCGACCGGACGACCGCGACCGTCATTCGAATCTCGCCGGAGCGGGCGATGTCCTGGCGCTGGGACGACTCGGAGGGAAGGGGCTAGCTCTTTTCGATCTGGAGGCCGGCCTGCGAGACCAGCACGCCGGACTGCCCGGCCTGGCGCATCGCCTGCGCGACCCGGTGCTTCTCGATCCACGCGCGAATCTCGAGGTCGCGATGCGTGTCGAAGAATTCCGCGGTCATCGTGATCAGCTGGGTGACCTTGCCCTGGTTGTCCTGGAGCTGGAAGACCTGTGCGTTGCGCTGGAAATCGTAGAAGTCGTAGACCGTGCACATCGGGAACTCGCGCTGCAGGTATCCCCGGACGACCGCGATCTTCGTCTCGTCGAGGGTCGGATGGTCGGGCGTCGGATGGTCGAGGAACTTGCGCCACTGCGGCGCGAGCTCGCCGTTGTCCGGGAGCGTGAGCCCCTTGAGAATGCCGCGCTGCCCCTCCGTCAGCTCGTGCATCGGATCCTGGGACTCGTCGATGACCTCGTCGGGCGCCACCTCCTCGGGCCGCAGGCGGAGATCCGCGGCGAATGGCTGGACGACGAATGGCGCCGGCGCGGGCGCCGGGGCGCTCGCGCGCGGCGCCGGAGGCGCCGGCGTACCGGTCAGCCGGTCGAGAAACTTTCGCCAGGTCGGAGCAAGTTCGCTCTTGGCAACCTCGGGCTTCGGCGCGTCGATCTTCGGAGCATCGACTTTCGCGGTGTCGTTTCTCGATCCGTTCCTGGCCGGAGCGCTCCTCGGCGGAATGCGCGGATCGATCGTGCTCGGAGTGCTCGGCTCGACGCGTGAAGACCGGCTGGAAGCGGCCGGTGCGACGCTCTCGCGCCCGGGCTTCGGCGGCTCCTCTCTCGGCACGGGAACGTGGGGAAGGTCGCGCAGCCGCCGACCGCGCGCGGGCTCGGGCGGCAAGCGCAGGCCCTTGAGCACAACCTTGTCCTCGGCCGATTCTCTGGTGACGCCGTTGGACGCAGCCGGCTCGACAACTCTCGGCGCCGGCTCGACCCTGGGCGCGGGTTCCACTCTTCGCGGGACCTCCACTCTGGGCGGAGGCGCCACTCTGGGCGGGGGCACTCTGCGCGGAGCCTCCTCCACCCTGGGCGCGGGCTCAAGTCTGGGCGCGGGCTCCACAACTCTTGGAGGCTCGACGAGCCGCGGCGCGGGCTTGGGCTCGTGGAGCATGACCATCTTCGGCTCCTCCGCGGCCACCGGCTCACCGTGCACGACGACCTCGCGCTCCTCCGGTTCTTCCTGCTCCTCCTGTTCCGCCAGTTCCTCCGGCTCGGCGACCGGCGCGGCAACCCGCGCCGGCGCGGCGAGCCGACGAATCGCGGGCTCCGGTCGCTCGTCCTGTCGCTCGTCGACCTCGGGCGCGCCCCGATCCCAGTCGGCGCGGTCGAGGTAGAAGCCCAGCGTGCCGTTGGCCTCGACATACCGAAACTCGAAGAAGTCGACCGTGGAGAACTTGAGGAGCCGCATCTTCCTCACGAACGACTCCAGGAGCCGCTCGGCGACGAAGACGACTCGGGGCGGCCACTCCGGCTGCGTCGGCCCGGGGACGAGCTTCTGCAATGACTCCGGATAGTCGAGACACCAGGCGTAGGCCTCGAGCGCCCTCAGGAGCATGGTGTCGTCGGCGGTGAGGCCGAGCGTGATCAGGACGGGCGTGTCAGCGCCGTCGAGCGCGACGAGCTCGACGCCGGCCCGTCCGAGATTCAGATTGGATCCGATGATCCTGAGCTCGGGCTCGATTGCCTCGACGTTCTCCGAGACCAGCGTGCCGAGCTGGTGGAGATCCTTGATTTCGCGCCGTTTGAACGTCAGCTTCATGCAGGTCTATCCAGACGGGTATAAGGCAACTGATGTGCCAGCCGAGGACAACGCTCTTCCGGTAACGAATCCAGAGTGTTGCGGCAGGCTTCGTCGAACCCTCAGCCCGGCTCGTGTACAGTCTGACACGCGCAGGAATGTACCGCTGCCACGCGGTCACCCAGCCGGTTGCCAGACCGGCAAACAATTACTCATTGGTAAGAATTTCCTTGGTCAGAGAGTGGCCAGAAGGTCATCGTCAGGCGCCAGGAGTGTTTCCATCCCACTAATTTCTTGGTAATTTGTAAATTGCCGGCCGGTGGTCATTTATGGCACTGAGATTGCTGAGTTGGATCGTGTGCTAGTCTGACTTCAGCTAGCCGGGAGGAGTCGTCGTTGAATCTGACCCAGGCGTTCCGGGAGCTGGTACAGATCGGGATCACGCTGACCAGCCAGCAAGACCTGGGCACGTTGCTCGAGCGCATTCTGACCGAGGCGCGCCGGTTCACACGGGCCGAGGCCGGCACGCTGTTCCTCCGCGAAGGTGACCTGCTCCACTTCTCCGTTGTTCAGAACGACCGCCTCGCCAAGGAGCTGGGCGAAGAGGAGATGCGTCGGCGCCTCAAGGCCGAGCCCCTGCACGTTCGCGAGCTGAGCCTCGCGGGTCACGTCGCGCTCACCGGCGACACCCTCAACCTGCACGACACGTACATGATCCCGCCGGACCAGCCGTATGCGTTCGACCCGCGCGTCGACGCGCGGGTCAGCTACCGCACCCAGTCGATCCTGGTGGTCCCGCTCCAGGATCCCACGCACAACATCCTCGGTGTGCTCGAGCTGATCAATGCGCTGGACCGGAGCCGCGTCGTGCCGTTCGATTCGCAGTACGAATCGCTGGTGCGATCGCTGGCGTCGCAGGCCGCCGTCGCCCTGCGCAACGCCCGGCTCGAGGACCTCTCCTTCAAGGACGCGCTGACCGACGTGTACAACCGTCGGTACTTCTCGATACGGATGGAGGAGGAGTTCAAGCGCCATTCCCGCTTCGGCGAGCCGCTCTCGCTGGCGCTGATGGATCTGGATCACTTCAAGGAGGTCAACGACCGGTTAGGTCACCGCGCCGGGGACGAGGTCCTGCGCGACGTCGCGCAG
>QHSM01000096.1 GCA_003221595.1 Candidatus Rokuibacteriota bacterium
TCTGTCCAAGCACGCGGCCGCGTACCGGCAGCTGTCGCTGTTGCTGCGGCGCCCGCCCGGGCGCGAGGCGTATCCGGGCGACGTCTTCTATCTCCACTCGCGGCTGCTCGAGCGCGCGGCGAAGCTCAACGACGAGCTCGGCGGCGGCTCGCTCACGGCGCTGCCGATCATCGAGACCCAGCTCGGCGACGTGTCCGCTTACATCCCGACCAACGTCATCTCGATCACCGACGGCCAGATCTATCTGGAGTCCGACCTCTTCTACGGTGGTATCCGGCCGGCGGTGAACGTCGGTCTGTCCGTCTCGCGCGTCGGCGGCTCCGCGCAGGTGCGGGCGATGCGCCAGGTCGCCGGCAAGCTGCGGCTCGACCTCGCGCAGTTCCGCGAGCTGGCGGCGTTCGCGCAGTTCGGCTCCGACCTCGATCGCGCCACCCAGGCCCAGCTGGCCCGCGGTCAGCGGATGGTGGAGCTACTCAAGCAGGGGCAGTACCAGCCGCTGTCGGTCGAGAAGCAGGTCGTCAGTATCTACGCGGGCACGCAGGGGATGCTCGACAACCTGCCGGTCGATGCGGTCCGCGAGTTCGAGACCTTCTTGCATGCCTGGCTCGAGCGGCGAGCCCCGCAGATCCTCACCGAGATCCGCGACCGGAAGGAGATTTCGGACGCGCTGCGGGAGACGCTGACGAAAGCGGTCACCGACGCCAAGACGGAGTTCGTCGCCGCCAAGGGCATCAAGGCGGCCTGATCCCGGCCCATGGCGACCCTTCGCGACATCCAGCGACGGATCCGCTCCGTCCAGTCCACGCAGAAGATCACGCGCGCGATGAAGCTGGTCGCCGCCGCGAAGCTGCGCCGGGCCCAGGAACGTATTCTCGCGGCGCGCCCGTATGCCGGCAAGATGGGCGAGCTGCTCGGGAATCTTGTGTCGGCGGCCGGCAGCGACGGGGCGCCGCACCCGCTCCTCGAGCAGCGCCAGGGGCCGCGCCGGCAGATCGTGATCATTACGGCGGACAAAGGGCTGGCCGGCGCGTTCAACTCCAACGTCATCCGCCGTGCCCTCGAGCTCGTCCGCCAGTCGAACGTCGCCGAGGTCACGCTGGTAGTGGTGGGGCGCAAGGCGCGTGATTTCTACCGGCGGCGCCAGTGGACGATCAAGCGCGACCTGATCGGCTTCTGGGACCGGCTGGCCTATTCCCACGCGAGCGAGCTCGCCGACTACTTCATGCAGCAGTACCTCGACGGCGAGGTGGACGAAGTGCACCTCGTCTACAACGAGTTCCGGTCCGTCGCCGTCCAGCGGCCGGTCCGCGAACAGCTCCTGCCTATTCCGCGCAAGACCGAGGGCGAGGCGGACGCCGCATCGGTCGACTACCTCTACGAGCCGGATCCGAGGGCGATCCTCGACGAGCTGCTACCGCGGCACGTGCGGACCCAGGTCTTCCGGGCCCTCATGGAGTCGCTGGCCGGGGAGTACGGCGCGCGCATGACGGCTATGGAAGCCGCGACGAAGAACGCGAAAGACATGATCGACGTCCTCACGATCCAGTTCAACAAGGCCCGCCAGGAGAAGATCACCAAGGAGCTGCTCGACATCGTGGGGGGCGCCGAGGCACTCAAGCAGGGCAGTGAGAGCTGAGGCCGTCCGCGGCCGAGGCGAGCCCATGAACGAAGGAGCGGAGGCATGAGCACGGGCAAGATCGTTCAGGTCATCGGGCCGGTCGTCGACGTGGAGTTCGAGCCGGGCCGGTTGCCGGCCATCTACAACGCGCTCCTGGTCGAGGGCGTCGAGAACAAGGACGTCTTCGCCTATTCGCAGAAGCTGACGCTGGAGGTGGCGCAGCACCTGGGCGAGAGCCAGGTGCGGACGATCGCCATGGCCGCGACCGACGGTCTCCGGCGCGGGATGACCGTGAACGACACCGGCGCGCCCATCTCGATCCCGGTCGGGCCGGAGACGCTCGGCCGGATCCTCAACGTGGTCGGCGAGCCGGTGGACAAGGGCCCCGCGATCCAGACGAAGAAGACGTACCCGATCCATCGTCCGGCGCCCCCATTCGAGGACCAGTCGACGAAGGTCGAGATGTTCGAGACGGGGATCAAGGTCGTCGACCTCCTCGACCCGTACACGAAGGGCGGCAAGACGGGCCTGTTCGGAGGCGCGGGCGTCGGAAAGACGATTCTCATCCAGGAGCTCATCAACAACATCGCCAAGCAGCACGGCGGCATTTCTGTCTTCGCGGGCGTCGGCGAGCGAACCCGGGAGGGCAACGACCTCTATCACGAGATGAAGGAGTCGGGCGTCCTCGAGAAGACCGCGCTCATCTTCGGCCAGATGACCGAGCCGCCCGGCTCGCGGCTGCGCGTCGGCCTCACCGGTCTCACCGCCGCCGAGTACTTCCGCGACGAGGAAGGCAAGGACGTCCTGCTGTTCATCGACAACATCTTCAGATTTACGCAGGCCGGATCCGAGGTCTCGGCCCTGCTCGGCCGCATGCCGTCGGCGGTCGGCTATCAGCCCACGCTGGGCACCGAGATGGGGCAGCTCCAGGAGCGCATCACCTCCACGAAGAAGGGCTCGGTCACGTCGGTGCAGGCCATCTACGTGCCGGCCGACGACATTACCGATCCGGCGCCGGCCACCGCCTTCGCGCACCTGGACGCGACCACCGTGCTGTCACGCCCGCTCACCGAGCTCGGGATTTACCCGGCGGTCGACCCGCTCGCCTCGACCTCGCGGATCCTCGATCCCAACGTCCTCGGCGTGGAGCACTACCGGACCGCCCGCGACGTGCAGCTGATCCTGCAGCGCTACAAGGACCTTCAGGACATCATCGCGATCCTCGGGATGGAGGAGCTGTCGGACGAGGACAAGCTGGCGGTCGCCCGCGCGCGAAAAATCCAGCGGTTCCTTTCCCAGCCGATGTTCGTTGCCGAGGCCTTCACCGGCACGCAGGGGCGGTACGTGAAGCTCGCCGACACCATCAAGAGCTTCCGCGAAGTCGTCGACGGCAAGCATGACGAGCTGCCGGAGCAGGCCTTCTACATGGTCGGCGACATCGGCGAGGGGATGGACAAGGCCAAGAAGCTCGCCGCGGGCGGCTAGCGTGGCGGATCGCCTCACGCTCGAGATCGCCACGCCGACCCGCCTGGTCGTGACCGAGTCGGTCGACGAGGTCGTCATTCCGGGCAGCCAGGGTTACTTCGGCGTGCTGCCCGGCCACGCGCCGTTCCTGACCACCGTCGGCGTCGGCGAGCTCGTGTATCGTGTCGGGCGCGACGAGCGAAATCTGGCGGTGTCGGGCGGTTTCGCCGAGGTCCGGAACGACAAGGTGATCGTGCTTGCCGACACCGCCGAAAGGCCCGAGGAGATCGATCGGGCCCGTGCCGAGCGCGCTCGCGAACGCGCCGAGCGCCGGCTGGCGGGCCGGACCGACGAGGAAGTCGACTACGCGCGGGCGCTGGCGGCGCTCGCGCGGGCGGTGGTGCGGCTCATGACCGCGGGCCGGGTCGGCTAGGGTTTTCCGCCGAGCCAGAAGTCAGACATCCGATTCACGACTCCCAGACGTAGCCCTGATAACGACCATCTCTCCGGGAGGCGCTATGAGGAAACGCTGGTCGATCACGTTCATCGTGGTTCCGCTCACCCTCACCATGGCCTCGGTACCCGGCAGCGCCGGGCCCGACAAGATCGCGTTTCCGACGAAGCACAAGGACGACGTGCTCTACGCCACGGTGGACCGCTACGACAACAAGCAGTACCGCGAGCTGTACGGCACCGCCGATGCCGTCAAGGCGGTTCGCGAGGGCAAGCCGATCCCGAGCGGCACGGTACTCACCCTGGTCCAGTTCAAGGCCCAGGTGGACCCCGCCGGCAACCCCGTGAAGGACGCGAACGGGCGGTTCATGAAGGGCGACCTCGTCGGCGTCACGGTCATGGAGAAGCGCACGGGCTGGGGCACCGAATACCCTGACGACATCCGCAACGGCGAGTGGGAGTACTCGGCATTCACCGCGGATCTGAAGTTCAATGACAAGGCGAACTACAAGGCGTGCTTCCAGTGCCACAAGCCGCACGCCAAGCAGGACTACGTGATCTCGCTGGCCCGGCTCGCCGGCCAGGCCCCGGGCGCCGCCGTCGCGATGAAGGCGGGGCCGGGCGACGTGGGGATCGCCGGCTTCGCCTTCGGCCCGGCCAAGCTCACGATCGGGCCCGGGCAGTACGTGCCGTGGACCAACGGCGATGACTCGCCCCACCAGGTCACGCTTGCGGCGAGCCAGGAGCGGTCGGCGGTCCTCCTCAAGGGACAGAGCCACACGCAGGCCTTCGCCGCGCCCGGCGTCTACGAGTACGCCTGCGGCCTGCATCCGGGCATGAAGGGGAGCGTCGAGGTGAAGTAGGGTCCGCCGGCTGCCCGGCGACGTGGGCACACCGCCCGCCTCGCTGGGCGGCCGCGGAGATTCTCCCCGCTAAACGCGCGCCATTCCGGCGCGATTCGTCTGGCATCGCGCTTGCCCCTGAGGGACGCGATGCTGACGATCCTCATCGCCGACGACGAGCCGCACGTGGTCGATCTCGTCCGCCTCACGCTCGAGGACGGGCGCATCAGCGTGAGCGAAGCGCGCGACGGCGAGACGGCGCTCGCGCAAGCCGAGGCGCTGCTCCCCGATCTGATCTTCCTCGACGTGCACCTCCCGGACATCAGCGGATTCGAAGTCTGCGCGCGGCTCCGGCAAGACCCGCGGTTCGTCGGCACCAAGATCGTCATGCTGACGGCCGCCGCGCAGGAGTCGGACGTGGCGCGTGGCCTGACGGCCGGTGCGAATCACTACCTGACCAAACCCTTCTCCCCGGTGCGGTTGATCTCGCTGGTCGAGAGCGTCGCGCCGCACGTTCCCGTATGGCAGCGCGGATAGACGGCGGCTCCGGCGACGAGCTGACGGGTGCCTATCGGCGGCTCAACGCGGCGTACCAGCAGACGCTCCGCTACGCCGAGGACGTGCGGCGCCTCTACCAGCAGGTGCAGCGCGCCATCTACCAGTCGCTGCTCGGGCTGGCGAACGCTCTCGAGGCGAAGGACGCGTACACGAAGGGGCATTCCGAGCGGGTCGGCGCCTGGAGCCGCGGCGTCGCGGCCGCGCTCGGGCTTTCGCCCGCCGACATCGACATGATCGGCCGGGCGGGGCTCCTCCACGACATCGGCAAGATCGGCATCCCCGAGGCGGTGCTGCGCAAGCCCGGCCCGCTCGAGAACGAAGAATGGATGGTCATGCGGAACCATCCGTTGATCGGCGCGCAGATCGTGGCGCCGTTCGATTTCTTCGCCGCCGGCGCCTTGATGATCCGCCACCATCACGAGCGCGGCGACGGCTCGGGCTATCCGGACGGGCTCGTCGGCGACGAGATCCCGATCGGCTCGCGGATCATCGCCGTGGCGGATGTCTACGATGCGCTGACGTCGAGCCGACCCTATCGCGCAGCGCTGCCTCACGCGACGGTCATCGCTCGCCTCGGAGAGGCCGCCGGGCGAACCCTCGACGAGGACGCCGTCGTCGCGTTCGTCGACCTCATCCAGACCCTCTCGACGACCGGGCCCGATGTGGGCGCTCGACCAGTCCAGTCAGCCACGGGCCGCCCGCCTCTTCGCTGACACGCCGCTGCCGTTGCTCGCGGTCCTCGCCGCCGGCGCGGCGGCGACCTGGGCGCTGGTCGAGCGTGGCGTGCTGCCGCCGTCCGCGCTTGGCGTCGCCGGCGTGACGGCCGGTCACGGAGCCCTGCTCGCCACCGCGCTCGCGTGGGCGCGCGTGCCCTCGGCGTCCGGCGTGCTGGCGGTCGCATGGCTCGGTCTGGCCGCCTGGGCCGCCGCGCACAGCCCCGTCGGTGCCCTCGCGTATCTCGCGCCGATTCTGTGGGTCGCGTGGCTGGCAGGGCAGGGCCGGCTCGCCGACCTCGGGCTCGGCACGCCCGTGCCTCTGCGAGCGGCACTGGCGGGCGCCGCCGTCGGCGCACTGCTCGGGGCCCATCTTCTGGTCTCGGCGTCGCGGACCTTCGGTCTTCACGCGAGGCTCGACCACGCGGCGGAGGTGCTGGGCGCGATCGGCTACGACGTCGGCGCCAACGTGCTCGCGGCCGAGTGCTTCTTTCGCGGCGCGCTCTTCAATCGAGCTTTGGGGCGCTGGTCCTTCGCCACGGCCGCGACCGGCTCGACGATCGCCTACATCGTCCGGTACCTCGTCGATCCGCTGCTGCCGAAGAGCGCCGGGCTCGTCGTCGGCGCGGTCTTCTATCTGGCGCTGCTCGGCGTGCTCAACTGCTGGCTCTTCCGGTGGTCGGAGAGCCTGCTACCTGGATTCCTCGGCGCGCTCGTCTTCTTCGCGGCCTACCGCACCCTCGCAATGGGATGATCCTGGTGGCGGGCTCGCTCGCGGTCGTCACCGCGCTGATCGCGCTCGATGGCGCGGGGGCGGCCTCGCTCTTTCGCCACGCGTACTTCCTGCCGGTCGTCGTGGCCGCGCTGAGATTCGGCGCGCCGGGGGGACCGCTCGCCGCCGGCGCGGCGGTGCTGCTCGACGCGCCGTTCGTCCTTCCCGAGATCGAGCGCTCGGGCCTCACCGCCGGCGCGCTGGAAGGCCTGGTCACGTTCGTGATGCTGGCGCTGGTGGGCACGCTGAGCGGTGCGCTCAGAACGCGCGCCGTGCGTCACCGGCGCCGCTACGAGCTTCTGGCCGCCCTTCAGCGAACACTCGCCGACGAGGTCACGCTCGACGTCGCGCTGACGCGGCTGCGCTCCACGCTCGCCGGCCGCCTGGGCGTCGACGCCCTCGTCCTCGTTGCGCGTGACGACACCGGCCTCGTGATCGCGGGAGAGGACGGGATGGCGGCGGGGTCCCTCGCCGCCCGGGTTCTGGAAACCGGCGCCGCCGAGCTGGTCCGCCCGCGTGGTCGCGGCGTCCTCTCACGCCGGGCGTTTGCCGCGCCGCTCGTCGCGGGCGGCCAGACCATCGGCGTGCTCGCGGTCGAGCGAAAGGGCGAGATCTCGGCCGAGGAACGCGCGGCGCTGGAGGCCCTGGGCGCGCAGATGGGCCTCGCGCTGGAAAACGCGCGGCTCGCGTCACGGCAGCGCCACTTCGCGGCGGAGCTGGCCGACAAGGTGAGCGCCGCGCGCCGGGAGCTCGAGGAGCTCGATCGTGCGAAGTCGGCGTTCGTCGCGATCGCCTCACACGAGCTCCGGACGCCCCTGACCGCGCTCCAGGGCTTCAGCGAGCTTCTGGCGGTGCGGCAATTGCCTCCGGACGAGGTGAATCGGCTCGGCACCATCATGCGCCGAGAGGCCAGGCGGCTCGGCCGGATCGTCAGCGATCTGCTCGACCTGTCGCGGATCGAGCGCGGGCTCGAACCGGCGTTGTGCCGAATTCCGCTGGCGGTGGAGCCGACGGTCGTGGCCACCGTCGACCTCTTCCGGCAGGGAACCACGACCCACCCGATCGCGATCGCGTGTGAGCCGGCGCTGCCCAGAGTCGACGCGGATCCGGATGCGCTCGAGCGCGTCCTCACCAACCTGATCGCCAATGCGATCAAGTATTCGCCGGCGGGCAGCATGGTTCGAGTCGGCGCGCGGGCGCTCGCCGGGGGCGTCGCGATCGACGTCTCGGATTCCGGGCGCGGCATTCCGGCGGAGGCGCTCGGCCGGATCTTCGAGCCGTACTATCGGGTGCCCGATGCCGCCGGCGCCGCGCGCGGCACCGGCATCGGGCTCGCGGTCGTGAAAGCGCTTGTCGAGGCGCACGGCGGCGCGGTCGAGGTCGAGAGCGCGCCGACCCTCGGAACGCGCGTCAC
>QHSM01000752.1 GCA_003221595.1 Candidatus Rokuibacteriota bacterium
AGGGACCCGTTCCCTCCAAGCGACGTCGGGCCGCGCGCGCCGGGATGGAGCCCAGCCGCAGACGAGCAGCGCACGCGTGCCGCGTGGTCGTCTCGACCGCTGCCGCCCGCGGGCGGTGCTCCCGCCGAGACTCCCCCAGACGCAGAGCGCGCGCCGTGATGGTCCTGGTTTCTCTGTTCGGCGGCACGGCGCTCCTGCTCTACGGCATCCGGCTGAGCGGCGAGGCGTTCCAGCGGGCCCTCGGCGGCCGGCTGCGGAGCCTCCTCACGGGCCTGTCGCGCCGCCGGCTCATGGCCGTGCTCTCGGGCGCGACGATCACCGCGGTCATCCAGTCCTCGGCGGCCACCACGCTGATGCTGATCGGGTTCGTCTCGGCCGGCCTCATGACCTTCCGGCAGACGCTCGGCGTCATTCTCGGCGCCGACATCGGCACGACCTTCACGGTGCAGCTGATCGCGTTCCGCGTCACCGACTACTCGCCCCTGCTGGTCGGACTCGGCTTCACGACCACGTTCCTGGCGCGCCGGCGCGTGCCGAAGGACCTGGGCCAGGCCCTCCTGGGCCTCGGGTTCATGTTCCTCGGCCTCAAGCTCATTCTCGACAACGTCGGCGCGCTCAGGGCGTCGCCGCTGGCGGTCGACCTCCTCGACGCGGTCGGCCACAGCGCCGGGATCGGCGTCCTCGCCGGGGCCGTCTTCAGCGCGCTCGTGACGTCGTCGGCGGCCACGCTCGGGCTCGCCCTGGCGTTCGCGCACCAGGGCCTGCTGCCGCTCGACGGCGCCGTGGCCATCGTCCTCGGCGCGAACATCGGCACGTGTGCGACGGCGCTCACCGCGTCGGTCGGCGCCACCGCGGAGGCCAAGCGCGTGGCCGTCGCCCACATCGCGTTCAAGGTGCTGGGCGTCGCCCTGGTCTTTCCGTTCATCGGGCCCTTCACGGCCGCGGTGGCGAGCACCACCGCCGATCCCGGACGTCAGATCGCGAACGCGCACACGCTGTTCAATTTCGGGATCAGCCTGCTATTCCTGCCGTTCACGCCGCTGGCGGCGCGCGCGATCGAGGCGCTGGTGCCCGACGACCAGCAGGGCGACAGTCCGTTCCGCACGCGATACGTCGACGAGCGCTCGCTCGACCAGCCGTCCCTGGCCCTGGGCCAGGCGACGCGCGAGGCCCTGCGCATGGCCGACGTGGTGCAGGGGATGCTGCGCGACGTGCCGATCGTCTTCGCCAGCAGCCACCACGATTTGCTCGAGGACGTGGAGCGGCGGGACGATCAGGTCGACTTCCTCGAGCGCGAGATCAAGCTTTTCCTGGCGCGCCTGGGGCGCGACGCGATGGGGCCGGATCTCAATCGCAAGGAAATCGGCCTGATCTCGGTGATCGGCAACCTCGAGAACATCGGCGACATCATCGACAAGAACCTGATGGAGCTGGGCCGCAAGAAGCTCTATCAGGCGCGCCGCTTCTCGGACGCCGGCTGGGCCGAGATCCAGGAGTTTCACTCGATGGTGTCCAAGAATCTCGAGCGGACCATCGCCGCCTTCGCCTCGAACGATCGCGCGCTCGCCCAGGAGGTGCTGGACCAGCGGACGCTCATGCGCCAGCGCGAGCGGGATCTCAGGGAATCCCACCTGGGACGGCTGCGCGCCGGGCTGGCGGAGTCGATCGAGACGTCGGAGATTCACCTGGACATCCTGACCAACCTGAAACGCATCAGCTCGCACGTGTCGGCGATTTCCATCTCGATTCTCGAGGAGGTCTGAGATGAAAAAGATCGAGGCCATCATCAAGCCGTTCAAGCTCGACGACGTCAAGGAGGCCCTCACCGCCATCGGAGTGATCGGTATGACGGTCACCGAGGTGCGAGGCTTCGGGCGGCAAAAGGGACACACCGAGCTTTATCGCGGCTCGGAGTACACGGTCGACTTTCTCCCCAAGGTGAAGATCGAGGTCGTCGTGGCCGACCCGCTGGTGCAGAAGGTGGTCGACACCATCGCCGGCGCCGCCAAGACCGGCTCCATCGGCGACGGCAAGGTGTTCGTGCTCCCGATCAACGAGTCCCTCAGGATCCGGACGGGCGAGACGGGAGAAGCGGCAGTCTGAACCCGAGCGTTGCCGGGCTCCTGACCGCCGGCGGCCGCGGCGCAGCGGCCCGGCTCCGCCGGACGCTCCGTCAGCTCGGGTTCGCGAATCCGGCCGCGGCGGCGGCCAATCTCGAGAGCCTCACGCCCACGCCGCGCGACGCCGAGCTGCTGGCGCCCGTCCTTCCGCGCCTGCTCCTCGAGCTCGCGGCGTCGCCGGACCCGGACATGGCGCTCAACAACCTCGAGCGCTACGCGGCCGGCGTGGATCGGTCGGTGCTCTTCGGCACGCTGGCCGAGCATCCGGGCGCGGTGCCACTCCTGGCGCGCCTGGGCGGCTCGAGCCAGGTGCTGGCCGACGTCCTGCGCCGGCGGCCGTCGAGCCTCGCGTGGCTGCTCGAGCCGGCCACCATGCGCCTCTGGTTCGCCGAGGACCTGGCCGCCGACCTGGCCCAGACGCTCGGCCCCTTCGAGACGCGCGCCGCCCGCATGAACGCGCTCCGGCGCTTCAAGTACCGCCACATCCTTCGAATCGGCGCCCGCGACCTCCTGGGCGACGCCGACCTCTCGATGACGACCGAGGAGCTGTCACACCTGGCCGACGCCTGCATCAGCGAGGCGCTGCGCGAGGCGGCGGTGACCGTGGGCGACCTGTTCGGCACGCCGCGCGGCCCCGACGGATCCGACACCGGGGTCGCGGTCATCGGGATGGGCAAGCTCGGCGGCGACGAGCTCAACTATTCGTCCGACATCGACCTGATGTTCGTCTACGGCGCGGACGGCGAGACGTCGGGAGGTCGAAGCGGGCGCGTCGCCAACGGTGACTACTTCGCGCGTGTCTGTCGCGAGCTGGTCGCGCTGCTGGAGGACATCACCGAGGAGGGCCACGTCTTCCGCGTCGATCTGCGGCTCCGGCCGGAAGGGCGCATGGGCCCGGTCGTGCTGTCGCTCGACGGCTATCGCCAG
>QHSM01000097.1 GCA_003221595.1 Candidatus Rokuibacteriota bacterium
GAAGGAATAGACGATGGGCCAGAAAACGCATCCGATCGGTTTCCGAATCGGCGTCACGCGGACCTGGAGCTCTCGCTGGTTCGCGACGAAGACCTACGCCGCGCTCCTGCACGAGGACGTGAAGATCCGTCGCTTCATCAAGGATCAGCTCTATCACGCGGGCATCGCGAAGATCGACATCGAGCGCTCGGCCAACCGCGCGCGGATCACCATCGCGACGGCCCGCCCGGGCATCATCATCGGCCGCAAGGGCTCGGAGGTCGAGAAGCTGAAGAACGAGCTGCAGGTGCGCACCGGCAAGGAGATCTACCTCAACATCGAGGAGGTCATCCATCCCGAGCTCGACGCGCAGCTGGTGGCCGAGAACGTCGCGCTCCAGCTCCAGAAGCGCGTCGCCTTCCGGCGGGCCATGAAGAAGGCCGTGACCTCCGCGCTGCGGCTGGGTGCCGACGGCATCCGCATCGCGTGCGCCGGACGGCTGGGCGGCGGCGAGATCGCGCGCCGCGAGTGGTACCGCGACGGGCGGGTGCCGCTTCACACGCTCCGCGCCGACATCGACTACGGTCTGGCGACAGCCCACACGACCTACGGCACCATCGGCGTGAAGGTCTGGGTCTTCAAGGGTGAGGTGCTCCGCACCACGCCCGGGGAAGCATGAGGTCGACCGCGCATGTTGATGCCCAAGCGCGTCAAGTACCGGAAGGCCCAGCGCGGGCGCATGAAGGGCATCGCCACGCGGGGCTCGACCCTCGCCTTCGGCGACTTCGGCCTGAAGGCCCTGGAGCCGGGCTGGGTGACGAACCGGCAGATCGAGGCCGCGCGGGTGGCGCTCACCCGGAGCCTCAAGCGGGGTGGTAAGGTCTGGATCCGTGTGTTCCCGGACAAGCCGGTGACCAAGAAGCCGGCCGAGACGCGGATGGGCAAGGGCAAGGGGAACCCGGAGGAGTGGGTCGCCGTGGTGAAGCCCGGGCGCATCCTGTACGAGATGATCGGGGTGCCCGAGGACGTCGCCCGCGGCGCGTTCCGGACGGCGGCCCAGAAGATCGGCATCACGACCAAGTTCGTGTCGCGGACGAGGGCTCTGTAGACCATGAAGGCGGCGAAGTGGCGCGAGTTCACCGAAGAGGAGCTCCAGCAGAAAGCGCGCGAGCTCAACGAAGAGATTTTCAATCTGCGCTTCCAGCTCTCGATGGGGATGGCCAAGAACCCCTCGCGGCTGAGCCAGGCGCGGAGGGATCTAGCGCGAGCCCAGACGGTGCTCCGCGAGAAGAAGGGCGGCTCCCGTGGGTGAGCGGAAGAACCGTGAGGGTGTGGTGGTGTCGGACGCGATGCAGAAGACGCGGGTCGTCAAGATCGAGCGCGTGTTCCGCCATCCGCGCTATCAGCGCGTCATCCGGATGTCGAAGAAGCTGAAGGCGCACGACGAGAACAACGAGAGTCGGATCGGCGATCGCGTCCTCATCGAGGAGACGCGGCCGATGTCGAAGGAGAAGCGCTGGCGGATCCGCAAGGTTCTGACCCGCGTGTCCTAGGCGATGATCCAGCCGCGGTCGATGCTCGACGTTGCCGACAATTCGGGCGCCAAGAAGGTCCAGTGCATCCGGGTGATGGGGGGCGCCAACAAGCGCTACGCCTCGCTCGGCGACACGGTCATCGTGGCCATCAAGGAGGCGGTCCCGGACGGCACCGTGAAGAAGGGCGAGGTGGCGCGGGCCGTCGTGGTGCGGACGGTCAAGGAGGTCCGGCGGCGGGACGGATCGTACATCCGCTTCGACCGCAACGCGGTGGTCCTGATCAAGGACGACGAGAATCCGGTGGGCACGCGCATCTTCGGACCGGTCGCGCGCGAGCTGCGCGAGCGGCAGTTCACCAAGATCATCTCGCTCGCGCCCGAGGTCATCTGATGCTTCAAGTCCACGTGCGACGCGGAGACACGGTGGCGGTCATCGCCGGTCGGGAGCGCGGCAAGCGCGGGAAGGTGCTGCGGGTGCTGCCGGCCGCCGGGCGGGTGCTGGTCGAGAAGCTCAACATGATGAAGAAGCACCAGCGGCCGACGCAGAAGCTGCGGCAGGGCGGCATCATCGAGCGCGAGAGCCCGCTGGCCCTCTCCAACGTGCTGGTGGTGTGCAGCCGTTGCGACAAGGCCTCGCGCAGCGGGATCAAGGTGCTCGGCGACGGGCGCAAGGTCCGCGTCTGCAAGCGCTGCGGCGAATCGATCGACAGGGGCTGAGACCATGGCGAAAGAATCCGCACCCCCAACGACGCAGAAGACCCCGGCGGCCCGCCCGGCGCCCAAGGCCCAGCAGCCGAAGAAGGGCGCGGGGGCGGCGGCGCCGGCGGCGGCGGTCGCCAAGGGGCGCCCCAAGGGGACCGGGGAAACCAAGCCGCGGCTCAAGGAGCTCTTCCACAAGACGGTCGTCCAGGCGGTCATGAAGGAGCGCGGCTTCGCGAACCCGTACCAGGTCCCGCGCCTCGAGAAGGTCGTCATCAACATGGGCGTGGGGGAAGGGCGCGAGAACGCCAAGGTGCTCGACTTTGCGACCGCCGACCTGCAGGCGATCGCGGGCCAGCGTCCGGTCGTCACCCGGGCCAAGAAGTCGATCGCCAACTTCAAGCCCCGCGAGGGCGTGCCGAGCGGCGCGAAGGTGACGCTCCGGGGTGCCCGCATGTACGAGTTCCTGGACCGCATGATCAACGTCGCGCTGCCGCGCGTGCGCGACTTCAGGGGTGTCCCGCCCAAGGGATTCGACGGCCGGGGCAACTACGCGCTCGGGCTCCGCGAGCAGCTGATCTTCCCCGAGATCGTCTACGACAAGATCGACAAGGTTCGAGGCATGGACATCAGCATCGTCACGACGGCGCGCACGGACGAGGACGCCAAGGTGCTCCTCACGCACCTCGGAATGCCGTTCAGGGAGTAGTCGCGTATGGCGAAGACCGCGCTCATCATGAAGTCCCAGCGTCAACCGAAGTTCAGCACGCGCGCCTATTCTCGGTGCAAGCTGTGCGGCCGCCCGCGCGGCTATCTCCGGAAGTTCGAGATGTGCCGGCTCTGCTTCCGCGAGCTGGCGCTCAAGGGCGAGGTTCCGGGCATCGTGAAGGCGAGCTGGTAAGGGCCATGCGAAGCGATCCGATCGCCGACATGCTGACGCGTATCCGCAACGCGAGCGGGGCCGAGCACGAGAAGGTGGACATCCCTTGCTCGCGGCTCAAGGTGCGCATCGCCGAGATCCTGAAGGACGAGGGCTTCATCAAGAACTTCCGGGTGCTCGAGGACAAGAAGCAGGGAATGCTGCGTGTGTATCTCAAGTACGGGGTGGGCAACGAGCGGATGATCTCCGGGCTGGTCCGGGTCTCCACGCCCGGGCGGCGCGTGTACGTCGGCCGCGACCGGATCCCGTCCATCCTGGCCGGGATGGGGGTGGCGCTGGTCTCCACGTCGAAGGGCGTGGTGACTGATCGCGACGCGCGCAAGCAGAAGATCGGCGGGGAAGTCCTCGCCTACGTGTGGTAGGAGGCCGCGCATGTCGCGGATCGGCCGGAAGCCCGTGAGCATCCCGCCGGGAGTGAAGGTGAACCTCGACGGTGCGGTGGTCCGCGCCGAGGGCCCGAAGGGCAAGCTGATGCAGCCGGTCCCCGCGGGGCTCAGCGCGAAGCTCGAGAACAACCAGCTGGTGATCTCGCGGAGCGGGGACGACCGGAAGATCCGGGCGCTGCACGGCCTGGCGCGGGCGCTGGTGGCGAACATGGTGACGGGCGTGAAGGACGGCTTCGAGCGCAAGCTGGAGATCGTCGGCATCGGCTATCGCGCGCAGCTGCAGGGCCGGGTGATCACGCTGGCGCTGGGCTACTCGCATCCGGTGCTCTTCCCGCTGCCCGAGGGCGTGACGGCGGAAATCGAGCGCCAGGTGTCCATCACGCTGCGCGGCGCCGACAAGGCCGTTCTCGGCCAGACGGCGGCGAAGCTGCGCGCGCTCCGGAAGCCCGACCCGTACAAGGGCAAGGGCATCAGGTACGCCAACGAGGTGGTCCGCCGGAAGGTCGGCAAGAAGGCGGGGGCGGGGGCCAAGTGATCACGAAGGAGCGGCGGGCAGCGCGGGACATCCGGCATCGCCGGCTTCGGCGGCACGTGATTGGATCGGGAGCGCGGCCACGGCTGGCCGTGTTCCGCAGCCTCAATCACATCTACGCGCAGCTGGTGGACGACGAAGTGGGGCGGACCCTGCTGGCCGTCGACAGCCGGAGCAAGGCGTTTCGCGCGCGTCAGCCGTCCGGGGGCAACGTCGCCGCCGCCAAGCTCGTCGGCGAGCTCCTGGCCGAGAAGGCCAAGGCGCAGGGGATCCAGCGCGTGGTGTTCGATCGCGGCGGTTACATGTACCACGGACGCGTGAAGGCCCTGGCCGACGCGGCGCGGGCCGGTGGCCTGGTCTTCTAGAGAGTCAGGAGAGGCGAGTGGCAGAAGCGAAGATCGATCCAAATGTGCTGGAGCTCAACGACCGCGTCGTCTCCATCAACCGCGTGGCCAAGGTCGTCAAGGGCGGCCGCCGGTTCTCGTTCACGGCGCTGGTGGTGGTCGGCGACGGCCGGGGCCACGTCGGCGTCGGCCTGGGCAAGGCCCACGAGGTGCCGGAGGCGATCCGCAAGGCGGTGGAGCACGCCAAGAAGGATCTGATCTTCGTGCCGCTGAAGGACACGACGATCCCCTGCGAGATCACGGGGCATTTCGGCGCCGGCCGGGTCTTTCTGAAGCCGGCGGTGCCGGGCACCGGCGTCATCGCGGGCGGTGCCGTGCGACCCATCCTCGAGGCGGCGGGCGTCCAGGACATCCTCACGAAGACGCTCGGCTCCAACAACCCGCACAACGTGCTCAAGGCCACGATCGACGCGCTGCGCCGGATCAAGCGGCTCCAGGACTTGCACGCGGCGCGGCGGCGCGGTGATGGCGTCGTGGTGGAGGAGGCGGTCGGTGCCCGACACGAAGCTTAGGGTCACGCTCATACGCTCGCTGATCGGCCTCTCCCCCAAGCAGGAGGCGACGGTACGGGCGCTGGGGCTTCGCCGCATTCGCCAGTCGGCGAGTCATGATGATTCGGTGTCGGTGCGCGGTATGATCGCCAAGGTGCCGCACGTGCTCAAGGTGACCCGTGAGGCTTGACGAGCTGCGCCCAGCACCGGGCGCCACGAAGCGGCGCAAGAAGATCGGACGCGGCGTCGGCTCCGGCCACGGGAAGACCGCGACCAAGGGGCACAAGGGCCACAGTGCCCGCTCGGGCGGCGGCAAGGCCGGCGGCTTCGAGGGCGGGCAGATGCCTCTCTACCGCCGGCTGCCGAAGCGCGGGTTCGTTCCTTACGGCGGCGGCGGGATCGTCTACGCCGTCGTGAACCTCAAGTCCCTCGGCGGCTTCACGGCCAACGCCGTCGTCGATCCCGACGGCCTCCTTCGCGCCGGCCTGATCAAGAAGAGCGAGCGGTCGCGCGTCAAGATCCTGGGCGGGGGCGAGGTCGCCCACGCGCTCACCGTCCGCGCCCATCGGGTGAGCGAATCGGCGCGCGCGAAGATCGAGGCGAAGGGCGGCCGCGTCGAGACGCTCGGGGCCGAGGTGCCGGCTTCGTGATCGAAAGCCTCCAGAGCTTTCAGAACGTCTTCAAGATCCCGGAGCTGAAGCGGCGCGTCCTCATGACCGCCGTTCTGCTCATCGCCTACCGCCTGGGCGCCCACGTGCCCACCCCCGGAATCGACGGCCACGCGCTCTCGCAGTTCTTCGACCAGGTGCAGGGCACGCTCCTGGGCATGGTCGACCTCTTCTCGGGCGGCAATCTCAGGCGTCTGTCCATCTTCGCCCTCGGCATCATGCCGTACATCTCGGCCTCGATCATCCTGCAGCTCCTGACCGTCGTCATCCCGACGCTCGAGCGGCTCGCCAAGGAAGGCGAGGCGGGCCGCAAGAAGATCACGCAGTACACCCGGTACGGCACGATCGTGCTGTCCGGTGTCCAGGCGCTCGGGATCGCGTACGGGCTCGAGAGCATGCGGAGCCCCGAGGGGCTGTCGATCGTGCCGACGCCGGGCTGGGGATTCCGGCTCTTGACGATGGTCACGCTGACCGCCGGCACCGCGCTGATCATGTGGATGGGCGAGCAGATCTCCGAGAAGGGCATCGGCAACGGGATCTCGCTCATCATCTTCGCCGGCATCGTCGTGCGCTTGCCCTCGGCCATCACCGCCTCGTACAACCTCATCTCGACGGGTGAGCTGAAGCTCCTGGTGGTCGGCGCGATCGTCGCGGTGATGGTCGGCGTCACCGCCGCCGTCGTGCTCATGCAGGAGGGGCAGCGCAAGATCCCGGTGCAGTACGCCAAGCGGGTCGTCGGCCGGCGCGTGTACGGCGGTCAGTCGACGCACATCCCGCTGCGGATCAACACGGCGGGCGTCATCCCGGTCATCTTCGCGTCCTCCCTGATCCTGTTCCCGGCGACGGTGACGCGTTTCATGCCGCATCCGTGGATGCAGTTGATCGCCGACGCGATGTCGCCCGGGCGCGCGCCCTACACCGTCGCCTACATGGCGCTGATCGTCTTCTTCGCCTACTTCTACACGGCGATCGTGTTCAACCCGATCGACCTCGCCGACAACATGAAGAAGTACGGCGGCTTCATTCCCGGCGTGCGGCCGGGCAAGAAGACCTCGGAGTACATCGACCGGACCCTCACGCGGATCACGCTGCCCGGGGCGCTCTTCCTCGCGCTGATCTCGGTGCTGCCGGACTACCTCATCCGCTGGTTCAATGTGCCCTTCTACTTCGGTGGGACGAGCCTCCTGATCGTGGTCGGCGTCGCGCTCGACACCGTGCGCCAGATGGAATCCCACCTCCTCATGCGGAACTACGAGGGCTTCCTGAAGAAGTCCAAGTCGCGCTCGGGCGCGTTCGCGCGGAGTTGAGCGTGCGCGTCGGGTTCCTCGGACCTCCGGGCGCCGGCAAGGGCACCCAGGCGCGCGAGCTCGCCCGGGAATGGAACGTCCTCCATCTCGCGACCGGCGACGTGCTGCGCGAGGCGGTGGCGGCGGGAACGGCCCTGGGCCTCACCGCCAAGGGCTACATGGATCGCGGCGCGCTGGTCCCCGACGACGTGATCATCGGGCTGGTGGGCGAGCGGCTCGGCGCGCGGGATGCGGCGACCGGCTTCATCGTCGACGGATTTCCGCGCACCATCGCGCAGGCCGAAGCGTTCGCGCGGCTCCTGAAGGATCTCGGCCAGATGCTCGACGCCGTCGTCTACTTCGACGTGTCCGAGGGCGAGCTGTTGCGCCGGCTGACGGGACGGCGCGTGTGCAAGGGTTGCGGCCGAACCTACCACCTGACGTCGAGCCCGCCCAAGCGCGCGGGCGTCTGCGACGTGTGCGGCGGCGAGCTGTACCAGCGCGAGGACGACCGCGAGGCCACCGTGCGGAACCGTCTCGAGGTCTACGGGCGGCAGACGGCGCCGCTGCTGGATTACTACCGCCAGCGGAACCAGCTCGTGACGGTGTCGGGCGAGGGCCCGGTCGACGCCATCCGCGGCGCGATCCGCGCCGCGGTGGGAGCCCACCGGTGATCGTGCTCAAGTCGGCGCGCGAGATCGCCCTCATGCGGCGGGCCGGCCACATCCTGGCCGGTGTCATGGACCGCCTGCGCACCTTCGTGAAGCCGGGCATGACCACGCTCGACATCGACGAGGACGTCGAGGCGTACATCCATCGCGAGGGCGCCGCGTCCGCCTTCAAGGGCTATCGCGGGTTCCCGGCGACGGTCTGCATTTCGATCAACGAGGAGGTCGTGCACGGCATACCGTCGGCCCGCCGCAAGATCCGCGCGGGCGACATCGTCGGGCTGGACCTCGGGTGTATCGTCGAGGGGTACTACGCCGACTGTGCGTTCACGCTGCCGATCGGCCCGGTGCCCGCGAAGGTGCAAGAGCTCCTGGACGTCACCCGCGAGAGCCTGGATCGGGCCATCCAGGAGTGCCGGCCCGACCGTCGCCTCTCGGACGTGTCGCACGCCGTGCAGACCCACGTGGAGGCGCACGGGTTCGCGGTCGTGCGC
>QHSM01000098.1 GCA_003221595.1 Candidatus Rokuibacteriota bacterium
GCACGAAGTTCTGCCCGGTGATGTAGCCGGCCTGGGCGCTGCAGACGAACGCGCACACCTCGCCGAACTCCGCCGCGGTGCCGAAGCGTCCCGCCGGGTTCTGGGCCTGGCGCTCGCGGGCGACCTGCTCAACCGGCTTGCCGGTGGCCTTGGCCTGGGACTCGATGTTGGAGCGCAGGCGGTCGGTATCGAAGGGGCCGGGCAGGATGTTGTTGATCGTCACGTTGTGGGCGACGGTCTTGCGGCTGAGCCCGGCGATGAAACCCGTGAGCCCGGCGCGAGCGCCGTTGGACAGGCCGAGGCTCTCGATGGGCGACTTCACGGAGACCGACGTGATGTTGACGATGCGGCCGAACTTCCGCGCGATCATTCCGTCGACGGTGGCCTTGATCAGGAAAATCGGCGTCAGCATGTTGGCGTCGAGGGCGCGCAGCCACACCTCGCGGTCCCACTGGCGAAAATCGCCGGGCGGCGGGCCGCCCGCGTTGTTGACCAGGATGTCGGGGGCCGGGCACGCCTGCAGCAGCGCCGCGCGCACCGCGTCGGTCGTGATGTCGCCCGCCACGGTCGTCACGCGCACGCCGGTGGCATCGCGAATCTCTTTCGCGGCCGCCTCCAGCGCGTCCTTGGTGCGCGCGTTCATGGTGATGTTCACGCCCTCGCGCGCGAGGGACATGGCGCAGCCCTTGCCGAGCCCCTTGCTGGCGGCGCACACGATCGCGTTCTTGCCCTTGATTCCGAGATCCATGGCTGCCTCGCTCCTGTCAGGAAGTTGAGAGCCTAGCGCCGCTCCGCGACGAGGCCCGCCGCGGCGAGCGCCCGGCGGATCGCCTCGCGTTCCGCGCTGCTGACGGGCGTCAGCGGCGGCCGCACGTGAGCCGCCGGAATCCGTCCGAGCAGCACGAGCGCTTCCTTCATCCGGTTGTGCATGTCCACGAAGGGCGGCGCGTAGAAGACGGAGACCAGCGGCGCCAGCCGGTCGTTGATGCGTCGCGCGCCGTCCAGGTCGCCCTTGCCGCACGCCTCGAGCAGCTCGGCCTGGAGATCGGCGGTGACGCTGCCCATCCCCGAGATCGCGCCGTCGGCGCCGAGCAGGAAGGTCGCCATCAGCGACATGGTGAACGCCGAGAGTATCGCCACGGGGCGGCCGGTCGCGCGCAGCGCGCGCAGGTTCGCCTCGAAGGCCACGATCTCGTTCGACCAGTCCTTCACCGCCGCGACGTGCGGGATCTCGGTCAGCATCGCGAGGGTCTGGGGCGCGTAGCCGATCCCCGACGCGGGCGGGTACTCGAACACGACGATCGGCAGGTCGGCGCCGGCCGCGATCTCGGAGAAGTGGCGCCGCACCATGTCCGGCTTGAGCTGGGCTCCCCACATGAACAGCGTCGGCGGGAAGACCAGCACGCCGGCCGCGCCGGCGGCCCGCGCGTCGCGCGCCAGGTCGACCGCCTCCTGCGTGCCGTCGGAATAGACGCCGGCGATGACCGGGCACGCGCCGGCCACCTCGTCGAGCGCGATGGCCAGGGACCGCTTGCGCTCCTCACGGCTGAGCGACGAGACCTCCGAGGCGTGTCCGTTGGCGACGATGCCGGTGACGCCGCGGGTGTCGGCGAGCCAGCGGAGATGCCGGCGGTACGCCGGCTCATCGATCGCGAGGTCGGACGTGAAGGGAAGCACGTTGGCGGGCATGACGCCCGAGAAGCGCAGCGGCTGACTCATCGCGCCCTCCTCAGAAGCTCCAGCTCGAAATCTGATCGGAAACTTCCTTCGCCGTCACGACGCGACCGTAGGCCCGCCCGATGATGTCGAGGGTCGCTCGCTGAATCTCCGGCCAGAGCGTCGACACGCCGTCCTCGACCACGGTGACGCGGTACTCCCGGTGGAACGCGCCGATCACCGTCGCCAGCACACAAATATCCGTCATCGTACCGGTCACGACCAGCGAAGTCACGTTGCGGGCGCGCAGCGCTCCATCGAGCGGCGTGCCGGCGAACGCGTCGTACCCCCGCTTGCGGACGACCAGCTCGCCCGGCCGCGGGGCCAGATCGGGCACGGTGTCGGCGCTCGGGGTGCCCTCGAGACACGAAGAGGACGGCAGCCCGAAGCCGCGCGGCGCCCCCGGCTTCGCCGGCCGGTGCTCCGGATGGAGGCGCCCGACGAGGAGCGGCGCGCTCTCGGAGTACACGAACTCCGTGAAGACCACCGGCATGCGCCTGGCCCGGAAGAGCTCCAGGAGGGTCTGGAGCACCGGGACGGTCTCCCGCGCCGGCGGAACTTCCATGGCCTCGCCGGGATCGAGAAACCCGCGCTGCATGTCGACCACGACGAGCGCCGTCCGGCCCGGCTCGGGCGACAGCTCGCGCTCGAAGGCCTCGCGCCGGTCCGGCATCTAGCGGCCCGGGCGTCCGGCCGTGGCCTGAGCCAGCCGCGGCACGACGTCTCGCGCGATCAGCTCGACCTGCTCCGGCTCGTAGCGATAGGGGATGAGAATGATCCGGTCGACGCCCGACTCGACGTGGGCGCGGAGCTGCTCGACGCACTCGTCCACGCTTCCGCGGATCGCGTGCTCGATGGTCGATTCGCTCCAGGCCGCGACGTCCCATTCGGTCTGGAGCCAGCGGCGCATCGGCGCCTCGGTCGCCTCGCGCGAGGGGCCGACGTAGATCGCCAGCTGGTTCGTGCCGGTGAGCGCCGCCGGGTCGCGGCCCGCCTCTCGCGCGAAGGCGACGATCTTGTCCCACGCGCGGCGGTAGCTTTCCGGCGTGTAGAAGTAGGTCAGCCAGCCGTCGCCGCGAGTCGCGACGCGCTTGAGGACCGCGTCCACGTAGCCGCCGATCAGGATCGGCGGGCGCGGGCGCTGGGCCGGCCGCGGCAGCATCCGGGCCTCGCGCAGATTGAACTCGTCGACCTGCAGCGAGACGCGGTCGTCCGTCCAGAGGCGCGTGAGAATCTCGAAGTTCCGCTCGAAGAGCCGGCCGCGGCGCTTGAACGGAATGCCCACGGCGTCGAACTCCCGCGCGTACCAGCCGGCCGCCAGACCGAGGATCAGCCGGCCCTTCGAGATGACGTCGAGCGTGCCGAGCGCCTTGGCGGCCACCGTCGGGTTCCGCAGCGGGAGCACCAGCACCCCGGTGCCGAGCTTGATGCGGCTGGTCCGTGCCGCGATCGCCGTCAGCGTTCCGACCGCGTCGAGAATCGGGAAGGCCGGCTCCACGCCGAGGATCACGTGGTCCCACGCCCAGAGCGACTCGAAGCCGAGGGCCTCGGCGCGCTGCGCGTAGGCGTAGAGCGCGTCGATGTCGGGCTGCTCGCTCGGTCCCACGAAGTTCTTGATCGCCAGTCCAAGCTTCATCGAGGCTCCCGTGGCCATCGTCTAGCGCCAGACCGGGGCCGTCACGCGGTTCCCCTCACGTGCCCAGGAACCGGCGCTCGGGATCGAGGGCCCGCAGCATCGCGAGCTCGTCGTCCGACGGCGGCTCGGTGACCTCGACCCGCGGCGCCTCGAGCAGGGTAAAGCCGGTGTTCCCGCGCACGGTGTCCGTCGAGACACCCGGGTGCGTCGCCTCGATCCGCATGCGCTTGCTGTCCGGGTCGAACCCGAGAATGCCGAGCGTGGTGACGACGCGCGAGACACCGCCGAAGCGAAGGCCGGCGGCGCGGCGCGAGTCGTCGCCCCGAAGCCACGCCGGGCTCGTGACGAAGTCGACGCGCTCGACGAAGCGCCGCTTCTCGTGCGCCGTGACGATGATGACCTCGCGGCACAGCGAGGCGATGTCGTTGGCGCCGCCCGTTCCGGGCAGGCGGACCTTCGGATGCCAGTAGTCGGGACCGAGCACGCTGGTGTTGATATTGCCGTACTGGTCGATCTGCGCGCCGCCCATGAAGCCGACGTCCACGAAGCCGCGCTGGGCGAAGAGGAAGGCGTCGGTGATGCCCGGCAGCATCGTCGCGCGATGGCCCGCGCGCATCTCGTTGGTCGAGACCGGCAGCCGGCCGGGCGCGATCTCGGGCCCGATGATGCCGCCCTCGATGACCATCGTCAGCCGCGGCGCGTGGCGCCGCTTGGCGAGGGCCGCGGCCAGGAGGGGCACGCCCACCCCCGCGAACACCGTCGTGTCGTCGTGAAGCTGACGCGCGGCGATCACCGCGAGGAGCTCGGCGGCGTTGAAGCGCTCGGTCACCTCGTCAGCTCCTTCGCGCGCTTGGCCCGCAGCGCCAGGCGCTCGCCGCCGAAGAGATCGAGGTAGTCGCTCCACGCCGGCGGTCCGTACACGTAGCGCTCGAGATACTCGCCCACGGCCGCGGGGCCGCGCGCGTCGATGGCCGCCGTGTACTCCGCGAAGTGGTCGTAGTCGGCCTCGTAGAGCGCGTAGCACTCGTGGGGAAAGGAGCCGAACGGCACGTGCACCAGCGCGTCGACGACGAAGCCCGGGATGACGGTCCGGTCCGGATAGCGGCGCGTCTCCTCCTCGGAGACGATCTCCTCGGTCGTCACCAGCACCGTCGTCGCCGCGCGCGCGATGTCGGCGTCCATGTGCGGGTAGCCGTCGATCTGGCAATTGCCGAACCGGTCGGCGCGGTGCACGTGCAGGAGCGCCACGTCGGGGAAGAGCGCCGGCACCGCCGCGAGCGTCTCGCCGGTGTAGGGGTCCTGCACGGTCTTCAGGCCGCCGACTCCGACCAGGTCCGAGCCGAGCATCGTCAGGGTCGGGAGGAACGGCACGCCCATCGCCCCCGCGCGGAAGCGCAGCCCGAGGGCCAGGTGGCTCCATTCCTCCAGCGCGACCGCGCCCGATTCGACGTAGTGGCGGAGGATCTTCGACACGCCCCACGGCAGGCCGATCGACATCCACGCGGTGACGATACGGCTGGCCGCCCCGGCCGCCATGAAGAGCTCGCCTTCGTTACAGGTGAGATTGCGCGAGAGGGTGAGCCCGCGGCGGCGGTGACGGAGGATCTCGCGCATGAGCGCCATGGGCGTGCGCGAGAAGAGGCACCCGCCGACGCCCACGTGGTCGCCGTCCCGGACTCGCGCGACCGCCTCCTCGAGGCTCGTGAGCTTCTCGCCCGCCGACTTCCGCTTGGCCTCGGCGCGCTCTCGCGCCCCGATGAAGTCGTACTCGGCGGGCTTCAGGTGAGGATCTCCCACTTCGGCTGGTAGCGATCGAGCTCACGCCGGTTCCGCGGGTCGATCGGGTGCTCGCGCTCCGGGACCTCGACGTGCTTGTCCTCACCGCAGAGCGCCGTCGTGAAGTAGCGCTGGCCGGTGTCGTTCACCATCGTCACGATCGATGGCAGGTCCGGGCGGCGGCGCGCCAGCTTCAGCGCGGCCGCGACGTTACAGCCCGTCGAGACGCCGCAGAAGATCCCTTCCTCCGCCGCCAGGCGCCGCGCCATCGCCAGGCTCTCGGCGGTCGTGGTGGTGATGACGCCGGACAGGAGCGCCACGTCGAGGTTGTCGGGGATGAATCCGTCGCCGATGCCCTCGATGCCGTGCGGCCCCCATTCCCGGCGCGCCAGGAGCGCGCACTCCTCGGGCTCCACGGCGTAGAGGCGTACGCGCGGGTCGCGCTCGCGCAGGTAGCGTCCGACGCCCGTGAGCGTCCCGCCGCTGCCCTGGGAGGCGACGAACGCGCCGACGACACCGCCGCACTGCTCCCAGATCTCCGGGCCGGTGGTGCGATAGTGGGCCTCGACGTTGTCGGCGTTGTCGAACTGGCCGGGCACCCAGTAGCCGGTCGGGTCGCCGGCGCGGATCTCCTCGAGGCGGCGCAGCGAGAGATCGACGTCGCTCTCGCCGCCCGGCGTGAAGACCAGGTCGGCGCCGTACGCGCGCATGATCTTCTTGCGCTCGTCGCTCATCCCCTCGGGCATGACGATCGTGCACCGGTAGCCCTTGACGGCCGCGACGAAGGCGCAGGCGATCCCGGCGTTTCCGGTGGAGCACTCGAGCACGCGCATGCCCGGGCGCAGGTCGCCCCGAGCCTCCGCGCGCTCGAACATGTGCAGGTAGATGCGGTCCTTGAGGCTGCCGGTGGCGCTGTACCACTCGAGCTTGGCGTGGATGGGTGGCGTGACGCCGGCGGTCACGCGGCTGAGCGTGACGAGCGGGGTGCGCCCGACGGCCTGAGCGATCGAGCCGAGCGCGCTGCGGTACGTGTCCCAGAGAATCGTCACGGGAGCGTGATTGTACCCGAAATCCGAGGGGGGCGAATCCGGCCCGCGGCGGGCGGCGGATCGCGCGCCGGCGCTACACCACGCCGGTCGCGTCGAAGGCGGCGGGAATGTGGCGGATCTCGAACCGTCCCTCGCCGCGGGGCGTGACCGCGACGATATCGAAGCGACAGTGCGCCTCGGTGATGTGCATCCACTTGAGGTAGTGCTGCGCCAGGCGGATGAGCCGGCGCCGCTTCCACCAGGACACGGCGGCGCCGGGCCCATCGTCCCAGCGCTCCTGCCGGCACTTCACCTCGACGAAGACCCACACCTCGCGGTCGCGGCACACGAGATCGATCTCACCGTGGCGGAACCGCACGTTCCGCGCCACGATGCGGAGCCCCGACCGCTCGAGCAGGCGTGCCGCCGCGTCTTCCGCCGCGCGGCCGAGAGCGTGACGGGGATCGCCCATGCCCCGGATCGTGACCGAGCCGGCGCCCGCTGAAAATGTCCAATGTTCGAGACGTTGCCATGACGATGCACCGCCTGTCCGGCGCGCCTTCGAGCGCCTCGGGAACTTCCCCGGAGACGGGCGGTCTAACGGGGCATGAAGAGCCTCGCCTCGACGGATGCGGCGGCGGCCGGGCCCGCGTTCGACCTTCCGGTTCGCGCGCGGCGCCGCTGGGACCCGCGGCTCTATCAAATCGCCACGCTGGCCGGCCTGCTCGGCTACGGGGTGTGCTGGCTCGACCTCGAGGTGCAGCCACAGACCGCGGTGGTCATCGTCGCGAGCGCGCTCGCCGCCCAGCTCGCCTGCGAGCGTCTGGCCGGCCGGCCGCGGTTCGATCCGCGCAGCGCGCTGATCTCCGGGCTCTCGCTCTGCCTGCTGCTGCGTACCGAGTCGCCGGTCGTGGCCGGGCTGGCCGCCGTGGTCGCCATCGCCAGCAAGTTCACGCTCCGCGTGCGGGGCAAGCACGTGTTCAACCCCACCAACTTCGCCCTGGTCGCGATGATGCTCGTCACCGGAAGCGTGTGGGTGTCGCCCGGACAATGGGGCAGCGGGGTCGTCTTCGCATTCTTGCTGGCGTCGGCCGGCGGCCTCGTCGTGAATCGCGCTGCCCGCGCCGACGTCACGGGGGCCTTCCTCGCGTGCTACGCGGCTCTGCTCGTCGGCCGCTCGCTCTGGCTCGGCGAGCCGCTCGCCATCCCGCTGCACCGGCTGGAGAGCGGCGCGCTCGTCCTGTTCGCCTTCTTCATGATCTCGGACCCGAAGACGACGCCGGATTCGCGGGCTGGTCGGGTCCTGTTCGCGGCGCTGGTGGCGCTTGGGGCTCACGCGGTTCAGTTCTGGCTGTTCCGGGCCAATGGTCTCCTGTGGTCTCTCGCCATCTGCTCGCTCGCGGTCCCGCTGCTCGACCGGCTGCTGCCGGGCGCGCGCTATCAATGGACATCGACCGAGACGTTACCCAGGGAAAGGAACCTCGCATGAAGCTCACGATGACTCTCGTGGCCGCGGCGCTCACCGTCGCGCTCGCGGCGCCGGCGGCTCTGGCCTTCTGCGGCTTCTATGTGGCCAAGGCCGACACCAAGCTGTTCAATCAGGCCTCGCAGGTGGTGCTGGTCCGTCACGAGGACAAGACCGTCATCACCATGGCCAACGACTTCAAGGGCGACCCCAAGGAATTTGCCATCGTGGTGCCCGTGCCCGCAGTCCTCGAGAAAGGGCAGATCCGGATCGGCGATCGCGCCCTCATCGAGCACCTCGACGCCTACTCGTCGCCGCGGCTCGTCGAGTATTTCGACGAGGATCCGTGCTCCTCCCGCATGCTGTTGGAGTCGAAGATGTCCGCTCAGCGTGGGGCGGCGGCGCCCTCGGCGGACGCAATGGCCGAGCGAGCCCGCAGCCTCGGCGTCACCATCGAGGCCCGCTACACCGTGGGCGAGTCTCAAGCAAGGAATGAAGTTCTTCGTGGCTCGCGTGAATCTGATCGAGCAGGCCCGGCTCGGCTTCACGTACCTGCGCCCGCTCCAGATGGCATTCGAGTCACCGAAGTTCATGCTGCCGATCCGTCTGGGCACGCTGAACGCCGACGGCCATCAGGAGCTGTTCGTCTACGCGTTGACGCGCAAGGGCCGGGTGGAGACGACGAACTATCGCACGGTGCGGCTGCCCACCGGCATGGACCTGCCGGTCTACGTGAAGGGGGAGTTCCCGCAGTTCTACCGGGCGATGTTCGCCGAGCAGGTCAAGCGCGAGGCCATGCGCGCGGTGTTCCTCGAATATGCCTGGGACATGAGCTGGTGCGATCCCTGCGCGGCCGACCCGCTCTCGCCCGAGGAGCTACGCAAGCTCGGGGTCTTCTGGCTCCCGGAGGGGACGTCGCGCGGATCCGCCGACCGACCGCGGCGCCAGCCCGGCGGCCCGGTGGACGTCTTCGTGACCCGGCTCCATGTCCGCTACGACGCGGCGCGTTTCCCCGAGGACCTCGTCTTCCAGGAGACCGCCGACCGCTCGACCTTCCAGGGACGCTACGTCCTGCGGCACCCGTGGAAGGGCGAGGCACAGTGCGAGGCGGCCGAGCGTTACCGTCAATCGCTTCGAGCGCGCGCCGAGCGGGAGGCCGGCAATCTCGCCGCGCTCACCGGCTGGCCTATCGAGGACATTCGCCGCAAGACGGGCACCGTCCCCGAGGGCTCGCCGGAGGGCCGCCCGTGGTGGCAGAGGCTCTTCGGGGAATAGCGTTCAGCGCCCCAGCGCCTCCTCGAGCCTCTTGCGCACGGCCGGCCATTCGGCCGGCACGATCGAGTAGTACGCGGAGCTCCGGACGGAGCCGTCCTGCGCCGGCATGTCCGCGCGCCGCACGCCCTCGAAGGCGGCGCCGAGCCGTTCGATGGCCCGGCGGGATCTGGCGTTGCGCTCGTCGGTCTTGAGGCAGACGCGGTGCACGCGCCAGACCTCGAAGGCGTGGGAGAGCAGCAGATATTTCGCTTCCGTGTTGCACCGCGTGCGCTGGGCCGAGGCGGCGAGCCAGGTGGAGCCGATCTCCACCGAATCCGGGTAGTCGGTTCGCTGGAGCGGCGATCCGGGGGGCCAGCGCCACTGCTGGATGTCCAGATAGCTCGTCGACCCGACGACGCGATCGTGCCACACGATCGCGAACGGCATGCGTCGACCGGCGTCGCGCTCGGCGAAGGCCAGCTCGATGTAGCGCTGCGCACCCTCGATGCTGTCGGGAACCCGGGTGTAGCCGTACTCGTCCCTGGACTCGGAGGCGGCCAGCGCCAGGGCGCCGGCGTCGGCGAGCGCCAGGGCACGGAGCGTCACGGTCCGGCCTCGCAGAAGCGGCAGGGCTCCATCCATTGCTGCCGCTTCACGAAACGGACGCGACATACTCCAGCGGAAAGCCGAGCTTGCCGAGAGCCCGCTGGAGCCGTGCCGCGTAGTCGGGATTTCGTTCATGAGGTTGCGGGGCTTCACGCAGGTTGTAACAGAGAGCCGGGATCGCCGCGCCCTCCAGGGGCTGGGCCAGCACCGCCTCGGGGCGGTACTGCTCGAGACCCGGGGCAGTGTAGAGCCGCTCGAGCTCGGCATGCGTGACCGTGTAGAGCATGCCGTAGGCGCGCGCTCCCGCGGCCGGAAGCAGCGTGGCCCGCCGGCCGATCCGCAGCGTG
>QHSM01000753.1 GCA_003221595.1 Candidatus Rokuibacteriota bacterium
ACAACGTGTACCTGGGCGATCTGGCCGGCCTCGTCTCCAAGCACAGCTCCGCGGGCGTCCGGTTCTGGGCATCGAACACGATGTCGGGGCAGATCTACGCGTCCCCGATGCTCAGCGGCAGCCGCGTGACCGTCGGCGGCGCGAACACCGGGCTCCACGTGCTGGACGCCGCGACGGGCGAGCCCGCCGCCGTGTTCGCCCCGGGCACCTTTCCGATGAGCCAGGCCTCTGACCGAGCCGGCAACACGTTCTTCTACTCCTTCGACCAGGCGGGGAAGGTCTTTGGCTACGGCCGCGGCGGGCGGCAATGGTGGACCTTCGACACCGGGGCCGGCGTGACGGTGAGCGCGGTGGCGATCGCGGCCGACGGCACGGCGCTCGTCAGCAACAGTGAAACGCTGACGGCATACGTGGCGCCGGTGCCGGGCGACATGAATTGCGACGGCGCGGTCAACGTGTCCGACGCCGATCCTTTCGTCCTCGCGCTCGTCGATCCGGCGAGGTACGCGAGGCGCTATCCCCGGTGCGATCGCGCCCTCGCGGACGTCAACGGCGACGGCTCCGTGAACGCGCTCGACGTCGGGGCCTTTCTGAAGCTGCTCCGCTGAAGGCTCGAACCGCCTGACGGCCCGCCCGGCCCGTTCTCATCGGGAAAAGTTCGCGCCCACCAGCCTGGCGCGCGTGCTAATGATTACGGACAGCCAGGGGGGGTGCGCACATGGGCAAGCTCGATGGGAAGGTGGCGCTGGTGACCGGCTCGGGCCGGAACATCGGCCGGACGACGGTCCTGAAGCTGGCGGCGGAAGGCGCTCACGTCGTGGTGAATTCCCGGACGAACCAGGCCGAGGCCGATGCGGTGGCCCGTGAGGCCCAGGCCCGGGGTGTCAAGGCAATCTCGATCGTGGCCGACGTCGGCAAGAAGGACCAGGTCGAAGCGATGGCGGCCCGGGCGCTCTCCGAGTTCGGCCGGGTCGACATTCTCGTCAACAACGCCGCGATCCGGCCGCACAAGCCCTTCACCGAGCTGACGCCTCAAGATTGGGAGGCGGTGAGGAGCGTCGTCCTCGACGGAGCGATCTACCTCACGCGGGCCGTCATCGACTCGATGGTGAAGAACCGCTACGGCCGGATCGTGTTCTTCACCGGCGAAGGGGCCTTCATGGGCGGCGCGGGCCGCGCCCACGTCTCGGCGGCCAAGATGGGCCTGGTGGGGCTGGCGCGCGGACTCGCCTCCGAGTTCGCCCCGCAGAACATCCGGGTCAACGTGGTCTGTCCCGGGAGCATCGACACCTCGCGCGCGAATCCCGAGTGGTACCAGGGACGCACGCCGAGCGCCTCCGGCATTCCGCTGGGACGGCAGGGCATGGTCGACGAGATCGCCGCCACCTGCCTCTTCCTGGTCACCGACGACAGCGGGTTCATCACCGGCCAGACCATTCACGCCAACGGCGGCGTGGCGTACTACTGAGCGGCGGTCCAGAGACAGGGAGAACGGATCGATGATCGAGGTTCGACGTCTCGGCAAGCAGATCGGCGCGGAGATCCTCGGAGTCGACGTCAGGAAGCTGGACGACGCGGGCTTCGCCCCGATCTACCGGGCGTGGCTCGACGCCAACGTGGTCGTGGTGCCCGGCCAGGAGCTCGAGATCGAGGACTTCCTGCGCTACAGCCGCCGCTTCGGGGTCGTCGTACCGCATCCGTCGAAGTCGACGCGCCACCCGGACTATCCGGAAATCACGCAGCTCGGTGTCAACAAGTTCGGGGCCGACGGCCAGCTCGACATGGCCATCTACCGGCGCGGCGCCGAGGGCTGGCACACCGATGGCGCCTACGATGAGGAGCCCTTCAAGGCGACCCAGCTCTACGCGCTGGCCGTCCCGAGCCGCGGCGGCAACACGCTGTTCGCCAGCATGTACGCCGCCTACGATGGGCTGCCGCAGCGTCTCAAGGACCGCCTCGAGGGGCGCATCGGCGCGTTCACCTACGGCGGGCGGCGCAAGGCGACGGCGCTGCTGAACGAGGAGGACCGGGACTGGACGCCCGTCTTCCATCCGATCGTCCGGACCCATCCCGAGACCGGGCGCAAGGCGCTCTACTTCGATCCCGGGAAGATCTTGCGGATCGAGGGGCTCGAGCCGCAGGAGAGCGACGCGCTGATCGACGAGCTGGCCGCCCGCATGATCCAGCCCGACGGCGAGTACCACCACAGGTGGCGCAAGGGCGACATCGTCATCTGGGACAACCGCTGCTCATACCACCGGGCAGCCGGCGATTATCCGCCCGAGGAAGACCGCATCCACTGGCGCGTCTCGATAAAGGAGCGCGCCGGCGGTCGCGTCCACGGGAACGGATAGTCGGTCCCGATGACGATCTGCCCCGACCCCGTCTCGGCCACCAGGTGGCGCAGCGCCTCCGGCGTGAAGACGAGCGAGTCGAAGTAGAGCTGCCGCAGGTACTCGGTCGGCTTCTTCTTGAGCGGCTTGGTACACCGGTCCGGGAAGGTCACACAGATCGCGTCGGAGCGCGCCGCGTACGACGGCAGGTAGCCGCCCCCGTGCGCCGCGCAGATCTTCAACCCCGGGAACTGATCGAGCGTGCCCTCGAAGATCAGGTGCGAGAGCGCGATGGTCGTCTCGAGCGGGTTGCCGATCGC
>QHSM01000750.1 GCA_003221595.1 Candidatus Rokuibacteriota bacterium
GAATGGCTGAAACGATACGGCGCACTCGCCGCCGTCGGTACACCCGACGGCGATCATCTGCGTTTCGGTCGCGCCCAGGTTGGATTGCTGGACGCGCTCCTGTCCACCCTTCCGGAGGCGCGAGTGGACGCGCTCTTCGAGAGGGCCCGGGCGGAGCTGACCGGGTTCGACGGCATCAAGCCCGCCGATGAGCCCGCCGGCTTCACCGGCCGCCTGCGCGGCTACCAGCGGGAGGGCCTCGGCTGGCTTCATTTCCTGCGCCGCTTGGGGTTCGGCGGCTGCCTCGCCGACGACATGGGGCTCGGCAAGACCGTGCAGGTCCTGGCGCTTCTCGCCGCGCGGCGGGCCGAGGGCTTTGGCCCTTCCCTCGCCGTGGTGCCCCGCTCGCTCGTCTTCAACTGGAAGGACGAGGCGCGCCGCTTCGCGCCAGCGCTGCGCGTGCTGGACCACACCGGCACAGGCCGCATTCCGCCGGGCGCCCACTTCGCGGACCACGACCTCGTGCTGACGACCTACGGGACGGTGCGGCGCGACGCCGCCACTCTCAAGGACATGACGTTCGACTACGTGATCCTCGATGAGGCCCAGTCCATCAAGAACGCGGCGACCGACTCCGCCAAGGCTGCCCGCCTCCTGCGCGGCGAGCACCGGCTCGCGCTGTCCGGCACGCCCGTGCAGAATCACCTCGGCGAGCTCTGGAGTCTCTTCGAGTTCCTGAACCCCGGCCTCCTCGGCTCCGCGGGGCTCGGCCGTGATGACCTCCTCACGCGCTCCCGCCCGCACTGAGCAAACCATTCACTGCGAGCTCGACACCACGCAGCGGGCGCTCTACGACGAGCTGCGCGAGCACTATCGCCGGACACTGCTGGGGCGCGTGGACCGCGAGGGCCTGGGCCGCTCGAAGATCCAGGTGCTCGAGGCACTGCTGCGCCTGCGCCAGGCCGCCTGCCATCCGGGCCTGCTCGACCGCGCGCGCGTGGGTGAGCCGAGCGCCAAGCTGGACGTGCTCGTGCCGCAGCTCGCCGAGGTGCTCGAGGGAGGACACAAGGCCCTGGTCTTCTCGCAGTTCACGAGCTTCCTCGCGATCCTGAAAGCTCGGCTCGTCGCCGAGCGCATGCCCTACGAATACCTCGACGGTCGCACCCGCGACCGGGCGGCGCGGGTCAATCGCTTCCAGGGCGACCCGGCGTGCCGGCTGTTCCTGGTGAGCCTCAAGGCCGGCGGGCTCGGCCTGAACCTCACGGCCGCCGAGTACGTTTTCCTCCTCGATCCGTGGTGGAACCCGGCGGTGGAGGCGCAGGCCATCGATCGCACCCACCGCATCGGCCAGGCCCGGCCGGTCTTCGCCTACCGGCTGATCGCGCGCAACACGGTGGAGGAGAAGGTGCTCGAGCTACAACAGCGCAAGCGTGCGCTCGCTGACGCGATCATCACTGCCGACGAGGGCCTGCTTCGCACCCTCACACGCGAGGACCTCGAGCTCCTGCTGAGCGCGCCCGACCCTGTCGGTGGACGCAGCCGCTAAGGACACTCGCACCGGCGTGCTCTCCATGCCTGGCCCTATCGGCCAGTCCATTCGGCGCAAGGAGGACGATCGCCAGGTCCACGCGGCGATCGTGCGCTCGCCTCACCCGCACGCGCGCATCGTCGCGGTCGCCGCCGAGGACGCGCGGGCGCGCCCGGGCGTGCTCGGCGTCTTCACGGGCGCCGGCCTCGCGCGTGACGGCCTCGGCGCCATCCCTCACAACCCCGTGCCGTCCAACCGCTACGACCTCAAGCTCCGAGCTCGTGGTCGCCGACTTTCTGCGGGGCCAGACCTCTTCCACTTACACGCCGCTGAACAAGGCGATCGACTCGCTCATTCGAGTGCCAAAATCGGAGGAAAAGCCGGATTAGATCAGGCGGCGGGGCCGAGGACCATCTGGGTCTGGATCGTCATCGAGAGCAGCCGGCCCGACTCGTCCACGACGCGCGTCTGCCAGACCATCGTCCGCTTGCCTCGATGCAGCGGCGTCGCCTCCGCCCGGACGAGACCCGCGCGCCCGGCCGCGAAGAAGTTGGTCTTGGACTCGAGCGTGGTCGTACCCGCTCCCGGCGGCAAGTTGAGAACCGTCGCCGCGGCGCCCACCGTATCGGCTAGCGCCATCAGGGTGCCGCCGTGCAGCGCGCCGCCTACCGTGCGCAGCTCGTCCCGGATCAGGAGCTCGGCGACGACGCGCTCGGGCGCCGCCTCGACGAAGCGCATGCCCAGAAGCTCGCCCAGTGTCCCTCTCAGCTCTTCGTTGATGGCTGCGCCCTGGTCCATGATCTCCCCCCGCCCGCATCATCCGCCGCTGGCGCCTGGAGGGCAATTACCCCAGGGGTAATTGCCGAACACGCACGCGGCGATCCTCGCCGCGGTGGGCGGAGGTCTCGTGCTGTACGCCGGCGGCCTCTTCTGGACCGCTCGGCGACGCCCCATCCCCGACGCGGCCGCGTGGACGGCGATCGTCCTCGATCTCGGCTGGGTCGTCGGCAGCGTCGCCGTCATCGAGGTCGGAATCCTCAGCCGGATCGGCGCCGGGCTCGTCTGCTGCAGGTCACGCGCCCGTTCCGCGAGTCGGGAGGCGGTTCGCGGTGATTGAGATCTCAGGCTGCTAGCGCTTCAGATCCGCCGGCTGTCCCGCCAACGTTTGGTACTTCGGCATCACCTCAGACGCGAAGAGATCGATTGACCGCATCGCCTGCGCGTGGCTCAGATCGCCCCACTGGAAGGAGCAGACGAAGTAGTTCGCGCCGGTCGCCAGGTACTCGTCCATGTACTCCACGACCGCGCGCGGCGAGCCGGCGAGGGCGACGCCGCCGAGCCGGTTGGGATGCGGCCGGGACCGCTGCTGGTCGAAGCGCTCGAGCTCGGCGTCGATGTCGCGCAGCGTCTCGCGCGTCG
>QHSM01000099.1 GCA_003221595.1 Candidatus Rokuibacteriota bacterium
ACGACCTGCGGCATGATGGGCCGCTCGCCGGACTTCATGAACGTCACCTTCGCCGCCTGGGCGGCCGCGTCGAGCTACTTCGGCCGGGGCCGGACCCAGTTCGCCGAGAACATCAAGCGTTACTACGAGTACATCAGCGAGAACGACCTGACGCTGACGCACTCCCTGATCAACCTGCAGCGCAGCCGGACCCTCACCGGGGTATTTAATCTGGAACAGGGGACGGCGCTGCAGGTGGTCCGGGAGACCGACGCCGGTATCGTCGTGCACGGGGCGCGCATCCTGGCCACGCTCGGTCCCTTGGCCGACGAGATCGCCGTCTACTCGCCGCGGGTCGCGCGGCACACCGAGACCCACAGCCCGTTCGCGCTCAACTTCGCCATTCCCTGCGGCACACCGGGGCTCCGGTTCCTGTGCCGGGAGAGCTTCGATCTCGGGCGGTCCCACTTCGAGCATCCCCTCGGCTCGCGCTTCGAGGAGATGGACTGCGTGGTCTTCTTCGACAACGTGCTGGTGCCGTGGGAACGGGTGTTCCTGCTGGGCGACGTCGATCTGCTCAACGGCACGGCCACCACCACCAATTCGATGACGCACACCGCGCACCAGGGCGCCGCCAAGAACATCGCCAAGTGCGAGTTCGTCCTGGGCCTGGCGCTGCTCATGACGAAGACCCTGGGCAACGCGCAGCTGCCGCACTCCGAGGAGCGCCTGGGCGAGCTGATGCTCTACACCGAGCTGATGAAGGCCTGCATGCGCGCCGCCGAGGCCGACGCGCGGCTCGACGAGTGGGGCGTCATGTGTCCGGCCGCGCTGCCGGCCGAGAGCACACGCAATCTCTTCATGACCGCCTATCCCCGGATGGTGGAGGTCCTGCAGCTCCTCGGCTCCAGCAGCTTCATGCTCACGCCGACGGAGGCGGACTTCAGCGGCCCCCTCGCCTCGCACATCGAGCAATACCTGGCGACCGACACCGCGACGGCGCGCGATCGCGTCAAGCTCTTCCGGCTGGCGTGGGACGTCGCCGGCAGCGCTTTCGGCAGCCGTCAGGTGCTCTACGAGCGGTTCTTCGCCAGCGACCCGCTGACCCGCGCGCGCGCCCTCAGCGCCATCTACCCCAAGGACGAGACGATGGAGCGCGTGCGGCAGTTCCTGGCCGACGAGTAGGCTGGACCGCCGCGCGCCGCGTCTAGGACGCGGAATACAGGTGGCAGGCGACCCGGCGGCCCGGGGAAGCCTCGAGCAGTCGCGGCTCCTGTTCCGAGCAGCGCGGCATCGCGAAGGGACAGCGCGGGTGGAAGCTGCACCCCCGGGGCGGGCTGAGGGCGCTGGGGACCTCGCCGCTCAGGACGATCTCTTCCCGGGACTCATCGGGGTGCGAGGGCAACGACGCGGCGAACAGCGCCTTCGTGTATGGATGGAGCGGGCCGGCGCACAGCTCGAGACTGTCACCGACTTCGACGAGCTTCCCCAGGTACATGACGGCGGTCCGCTGGCTCACATGGGCCACCGCCGCCAGATCGTGCGCGATGAACAGATAGCTGACGCCGAGCCGCTGCTGGAGCTCCTCCAGCAGCGTGATGATGTGGGCGCGAATGGAAACGTCCAGCGCCGAGACGGGCTCGTCGAGCACGACCAGTCGCGTCCGGGTGGAGAGCGCCCGCGCGATCGCCAGCCGCTGTCGCTGCCCTCCGCTGAACTCGTGCGGGAAGAGCCGGGCCGCGTCGGGCCGAAGGCCGACCAGCTCCAGCAGCTCGGTCACGCGCCCGCGCACCTCCGCCGCGGAGAGCGCCTCGTGCGCCTTGATCGGCTCGGCGATGATGTCACCCACCCGCATGCGAGGGCTGAGCGAGCTGTACGGGTCCTGGAAGACGACCTGGACCTTGGCGCGGTAGTCTTGTAGATCCGCGCGGCTCAGGTCCGCGATGTTGCGTCCCTCGAACTCGATGGTGCCGGCGGTGGGCTCTTCGGCCGCCAGCACGAGCTTCGACGTGGTCGTCTTGCCGCACCCCGACTCGCCGACAAGCCCGAGCGTCTCACCCGAGCCGATGGTGAAGCTGACCCCGTCGACGGCCTTGACCACGCCCCGCGCCTTGCCGAAGAGCGAGCCGCCGACCGGGAAGTGCTTGCGGAGATCGCGAACGGCCAGCAGCGAGCTATCCACGCGCGGCGGCCTCCTCGATGGGCAGCCAGCACCGCACGTGGCCGTCACCGTTCGGGCTGTGCTGCCGGGGCTCCTCGACGCGGCACCGGTCGGTCGCCCGCTGGCAGCGGGGGTGGAAGGCGCAGCCGGCCGGGAGGGCCGAGAGGTCCGGCGGCTGGCCCGGAATGCCGTAGAGCGGCTGCCTGACGCCGAGCTTCGGAATCGAGTCGAGCAGCGCCTTCGTGTAGGGATGCCGGGCGCGGTAGAAGAGGCCGCGCACCGACTGCATCTCCACGATCTTGCCCGCGTACATCACGCCGACCCGGTCGCACATCTTGGCGACGATCCCGAGGTTGTGCGTGACGAAGATCAGCGCGACGCCGGTCGCGCGCTGGAGATCCTTCAGCAGATTCAGGTACTGGAGCTGGATCGTGACGTCGAGGTTGGTGGTGGGCTCGTCGGCAATGATGAGGCGCGGGCCCCCCGCCTGGGCGATGGCGCCGACGATCCGCTGCCGCATGCCGCCGCTGAGCTGGTGGGGGAAATCCTTCATCCGCCGCTCCGGTGACGGAATGCGCACCGCGGCCAGGAGCTCCATCACGCGCTGACGCAGCGACCGTCCGCGGAGCGACCGGTGGTAGTACGCCGGCTCGGCCACCTGGTCGTAGATGGAGAAGAGCGGATCGAGCGACGCCATCGGATCCTGGAGGATGGTCGCGATCCGGCGCCCGCGGATCCGGCGCATCTCGGCCTGGCTCTTCTTCACAAGATCCTCGCCCTCGAGCTCGATGCGACCGCTCACGATCCGGCCGCTCGGTGAAAGCAGGCGGACGATCGCGTGACAGGTCGTCGTCTTGCCGCAGCCGGATTCTCCGACGAGGCCGAAGGTTTCTCCGGCCTCGACGGAGAAGCTGACGCCGTCCACCGCCTTCACCACGCGAGTCCCGCCGAACCCGACGTAGTGCGCCCGGAGGTCGCTGACGCGAAGGAGCGGCGCCACGTCAGCTCTTGACCTCCCAGACCTCCCAGGGCCATGGGAAGGGCGCGTTGAGGGTGTCCCAGTAGCGATGGACCGCCTCTCCTTCCGGAAGCACCTTCTGGGTGACGGCGTGAACGAACGGCTGGAGATAGACGGGGACGAGATAGTGGCTCTCGACGATCGCGCGCTGGATCTCCTTCGACAGACGATCCCGCTCAGCCACGTCGATGCTGGCCTCGTGCCGAGCCCACAGCGCCTCGATCCTCGGCTCGCAGATGTAGGAGGCCTGTCCCGCGCACACTGCGTAGAGCCGGATCAGCTCCTTGGCGCCTCCCGGGCGCGGGTCGATTCTCTGGACGATGGTGCGATTGCCCGGGAAGCCCCTGCGGCCTTTGCTGGTCTGCGCCATGTAAACCGGCGCGTCCAGCATCTGCATCTTGGACCGCATCCCGACGGCGCGGAGGTCGGTGAGGATTCGCTCGGCCATGTCGAAGTACGGTGCGAACGGAACGTACCAGTCGAAGTCGAAGCCGTTGGGATAGCCGGCCTCCGCCAGGAGCTGCTTCGCTCTTGCCGGATCGTAGGGCGGCACCGGCAGCTCCGTCCCATCGCCGCGCAGAGCGTCGCGGGTTTCGAGGCTGATCCAGTTGCCCCACGGCTTGCCGATACCCTGGGTCTCCTGCTTGACGAGGAACGATCGGTTGATCGCCAGGCTGACGGCCTGGCGCACGCGCCGGTCGTGGAATGGACTCGTCGGCTCGTTGTACCCGGGGAACACGAGGTGCCAGGGCGAGGTGTAGTTGGGATCCCACCTGAGCTTGGGATCCGCCATGACCCGCTGCAAGAGCTTGCCCGTCATCCCGTAGGCGAGGTCGAGCTCGCCGGTCTCGAGACCGGCCATGCGGGCGGCCAGATCCCGGACGGCCCTGACGTTGATCGTCTTCACACCGGGCGCTCGCCGCCAGTACTGATCCCAGGCCTCGACCGAGACCTGCACACCGACTTCCTGGCTCACGAACTTGAACGGGCCGGCGCCCATGGGGCGGGCCTTGAAGCCGTCCTTGCCGACCTGCTCGTAGTAGTGTCGCGGTACGATCCACCCGATGCCGCTACCGGACCCGTTATAGAGATCCAGGAAGTCGACGAACGGTCCCTTGAAGTGGAAGATGATCGTGCGGTCGTCCACGACCTGGATGTTCTCGACCTTCTCCTGGAGGTACTTGAAGTTGAGGCCGCGATAGTTCTCGTAGGTCCACTTGACGTCCGCCGTCGTGAGGGGATGGCCATCCTGAAATTTCAGTCCCGGGCGCAGGCGGAAGGCCGCGCGCCGGTAGTCCGCCGACATCTCGGCCCGCTCGGCCAGGCCGTAGGTGAACTCGCCCTGCGGCATCGGCTTGATGAGCGCGTCGTGCATCAAGTAGAAGAACTGCAGGGCCGCGCCGTGATACCCGAGCGGATCGAACCACCCGGGATCGATGCCGAAATGTAGCCCGATCCTCAACCCACCCTTCGGCGTTCCCCTTCCCGCCTCGACCTGGGCGTCCTTGATGTCGAGCTTGGCCAGCGGCCCCGAAAGGATCGGCCTGGACGTGGACGGAACACCCTGACCCCAGGCGACGCCGCACGTGAGGGTCAGCCCCGAGAGGATCGCGAAGGCTTTCTTCAGCATGACACGCCTCGTCGACTACCGGTTGCGGAGCTGCGGATCCAGGCGGACGCGGAGCCAATCCCCGAGCATGTTCGCCGAGAGCACCAGCAGCGTGACGCAGGTGCCCGGGAAGATCTCGAGCCACCACCTGCCTTCCATCAGCGACTCCCGCTCCTGGGCCATCATGAGGCCCCACGACGGCTCCGGCGGCGGGACGCCGACACCCAGGAAGCTGAGCGACGCCTCGATGATCACGGCCACGCCGACCTGGAGGCTGAACAGCACCACGACCGTGTTCATCACGTTGGGGATCAGGTGGCGCCAAATGATCGTGAGCTTGCCGATGCCGCTGATTTCCGCGAGCTTCACGAAGTCGCGCTCGCGGATCGACAGCACTTCGCCGCGGACGGCGCGGGAGTACCGGCTCCAGAACACGAGCGCGAGGATGAGCACCACGTTCCACAGGCCCGGGCCGCGGACGCTCGACAGGAGGATCGCGAAGACCAGCGACGGCAGCGTCAGCCAGGCGTCCGTGATCCGCATGATGATCTCGTCCCACCACCGGCCCATGTATCCGGCCAGGACGCCGAGCACCGTGCCGATCGCTCCGGCGAAGAGGGCGCCGGTGAGCGCCACGATCAACGAGATGCGGGCGCCGTACATGAGCCGGCTCAGCACATCGCGGCCGAGAAAGTCGGTGCCGAGCGGCGTTTCGAGCCGACCGCCCCGCGACCAGAAGGGCGGCACGTTGTCGACGTAGGGACAGTCCGGCGTGCCGTACTTCGCGAGGCACTGCTCCTGCGTCGGCTTCACCGGATCGAGCCTACCGTGCGGCGCCAGCACCGGCGCCAGGATGGCCACCGACACCAGGACCGCGAGAATGGCGAGGGGAATCAGGGGCGCCTGGCGCAAGGCGCGCAGGCCGCGCCGGGCGGCGCGCCGCGTCGCAATCGTACGGTCGGCGCCGATCGGGATCGTCGCCATGACGTCACCCCCCTCGGTCGAATACCCTCGGCAGGTCGTTACTCCGACCCGGTTCTAGCGCGACAGCCGGATGCGCGGATCGACGTACCCGTAGAGGACATCGATCGTGAAGTTGAGCAGCACGATCATGAGCCCGGACATGAGCACGACGCCCTGCACCATCGGGAAGTCGCGATTGCTCAGCGCGTCGTAGAGCAGCTGGCCGACGCCCGGCCAGTTGAAGATGACCTCGATCACGATGGCGACGTTCACCATGACCAGGAGATTCAAGCCGGCAAAGGTCAGGACGGGAATCAACGAGTTCTTCAGCGCGTGCTTCGCGACGACGACGGACTCCGGCACGCCCTTGAGGCGCACGAGCTTGATGTAGTCGCTCCCGAGGACGTCGAGCATGCCGGACCGCGTGATCCTCAGCATCGCGCCCGAGAAATACCAACCCAACGCGAAGGCCGGCATGACGAGATGGGCCCAGTCCCTGAACCAGAACGTGATCCAGGTCGACGGCTCGCCCAGGACGACGGCGCTCGGCCCCTTGCCGAGCACCGGCAACCAGCCCAGCTGGATACCGAAGATGATGATCAGGACCAGCCCGACGAAGAAGCCGGGCATCGAGAGGCCGAGCAACGCGACCATCTTGCCCGCGCTGTCCCACCAGGAGTTCACCTTCAGCGCCGAGAGCATCCCGAACGGCACCCCGAGCGCGAGTGAAAACAGGAACGCGGCGAAGCCGAGCTTGAGCGAGTTCGGTAGCCGCTCGAAGTAGATGTCCCGGACCGGCAGCGACTTCTCGAACGAATGCCCGAAGTCGCCGCGGAGCAGTCGGCTGACGAAGCCCAGGTATTGCCGGTGGAGCGGTTGATCCAGACCCCAGCTATGCCGGAGCTGCGCGACGTAGGCGGGGTCCGCGCCCGCCTCGGCCTTCATCGCGACGGGATCGCCGGTGAGCCGGACCAGCCCGAAGATGATGGTCACCAGGAGCCAGAGGGTGACGACGCTGTAGAGCGCTCGCACGAGGACGTAGCGTTTCATCAGCCCCCTCAGCGATCGGCCTTGACCTCCCACACCTCCCACGGCCACGGATAGGGCGCGTTCAGCGTGTCCCAGTATTTGCCGACCCCCTTGCCCTCCGGCAGCACGCGCGGACCGATGCCGTGGACAAACGAGTTCACGTAGAGCGGCACGAAATAGTGCTCGTCGAGCACGATCCGCTGGATCGACTTGACGAGTCGCTCGCGACTTGGAGCCGCCGGCGCGCGGATCGATGTTCTGCACGATGGTGCGGTGGCCCGGGACGCCCTTTCGCCCCTGGCCGATCTTCGCCCTGAACGCCGGACCTTCCAGCGACTGAAGCTTGCCGCGAATGCCGATCGCGCGGAGATCGGTCAGGATCCGCTCACCCATGTCGAAGTAGGGTGGGAACGGCAGGTATTCGACCTCGAAGCCGTCGGGAAACCCGGCCTGCGTCATCAGCTGCTTGGCCTTCTCGACGTTGTATTCCGGCACCGGCGCGTCCTGCCCCTGCAGCGCGTCGCGGTTCTCCGGGCTGATCCAGTTGCCCCAGGGCTTGCTGATGTCCTGCGTCTCCTGCTTCACGAGGAACGGGCGATTGATCGCGAGGCTGACGGCCTGCCGCACGCGCTTGTCGCGGAACGGACTGCCCGGCTCGCTGTAGCCCGGGAACATGAGCCACCACGGGCCCGTGAAGTTCGGGTCCCACCGCAGCGTCCGATCCGACATGAGGCGCGGCAGCAGCTTGCCGGTCATGCCGAACGCGAGGTCGAGCTCACCGGTCTGGAGGCCGGCCATGCGCGTCGCCGGATCTCGGATGCCCTTGACGACGATCGTCCTGGTGGCCGGGGTCCGCCGCCAGTAGCCGTCGAACGCCTCGAAGACCATCTGCGCGCCCGCCTGCTGACTGACGAGCCTGTACGGTCCGGCGCCGATCGGCCTGGCCTTGAACCCGTCGCGACCGACCTTCTCGTAGTAGTGCCGGGGGACGATCCACCCGATGCCGCTGACCCCGCCGTTGTAGAGGTCCATGAAGTCGATGAAGGGCTCCTTGAAGTGAAAGACGATCGTGCGATCGTCTATCACCTGAACGTGCTCGAGCTTGTCCTGGAAGACCTTCGCGTACGCGCCCTTGAAATTCTCGTAGGTCCACTTCACGTCGGCGGTCGTCAGCGGCTGCCCGTCGTGAAACTTGAGGCCGGGTCGTAGCCGAAAGGCGGCCCGCCGGAAGTCGGCGGCCATCTCCGCGTGCTCGGCCAGACCGTAGCTGACCCAGGCGTGCGGCATCGGCTTGATCATGGCGTCGTGGACCAGGTAGTCGTACATCTGCATCGTGACGGCGTAGGAGTGCTCGAGCGGGTCCAGCCAGCCCGGATCCAGCGCGAAGTGCATCGCGACCGTCAGCGTGCCCTTCGGTGTCGCGCGCGCCTCGATCTGGGCCGGCTTGATGTCGAGCTTCGCGAGCGGCCCGCTCAGGATCGGCGGTTGCTGCCCGGTCGCGCCGTCCGGCGACATCGCGGTGAGCGTCAAAGCCACGAGCAGGAGCGGAAGTCCACGGCGCATGAGCCCTCCTTGCGAGATTCCGGCGTCGTCACTCGTCGCGCCCGAACGAAGCTGGCTCATTATCCGAATGCATCCCGCCTTGTCAAGTATCCTCACCTGTCAGGTGCGCGTATCACCTCGCGAACGCGGGCCTTGTGGGTTGATCGGCCGTCGCGACCGAGGTAGCGTGAGGTTTCGGGGTGCCATGACGTGCGCTTCCGCAGCTTCCGGGGCCGGCTCGTCATCGTCTTCGTGGGGCTCGGCGCGGGTGAGCCGGCTCAGGTGGCGTTCGTCGTATCGCTCAAAACGGAGTGGCGCATCCCCCGACGCATCGATCCGTACAAGGGCTCGCCGGGGAACTAGCATCCATGCGTTCGCGCCCGCTCCCGGTGATGCTCCTCCTGGCGCTGATGGCCTCGCCGACGTTCGCTCACGCCACGCGCACGGTCGACGAGGTCGTCGCCGAAGTGCGGCGCGCCACCGAGCCCTACCGTGACATCGCCCGCGCCCGCGCCGACGGCTTCGTGCAGATCAGCGGCATGGAGGCGCGCCACGGCTATCACTTCATCAACGTCAACTCGCCGGTGCTGACCGCTACGGGCATGGCGACCGGTCAGCTGGAACTCGCGCGACCGCCCATGCTGCTCTACGTCGAGCGCGACTCGGTCTGGCGGCTCGTGGGCGTGGAGTACGCGCTGCCGGCGGCGCCCGTGCCGAATCCCCTGCCCGGCGCCTCGTGGCACTGGCACGAAGCCTCGTGCCACTACCGCGACTATCAGGAGCTTCCGGCGCGGCGGGGACCCGACTGCCCGCCCCGGCACCCGCAGAGCGGTGAGCCGTTCGTGCTGTGGCATCCCGCCTTCGCGGTCGCTCACGTGTGGGCGTGGCACGAAAACCCGGACGGCGTGTTCGCGGAAGAGAATCGCGCGCTCGCCGCGTACGGCGGCTCGCCGCCGCGTCCTCACGGCCACCGAGCGCCGCGCAGCGAGCCGGAGCTCGCCTACTCGCAGTTCACCCATCGGTTCGCCGGCGGCGTGCTGCTGCTGCTCGCCGCGGTCATCGCGTGGGAGTCCCGACACCGCCGGCCGCGTCCGTGGTCGTGGGTGTCGTCCGTGCTATGGATCCTCTTCGGCCTCTACCTGATCCCGACGTCGGATCCGGAGTCGTGGCCCGCGGGCCCGGGCCGCTTCGTCGACATCTTCACGGACTCGCTCGTGCTTCAGCACAAGGCGCTGGCGATGGTCCCGATCGCCTTCGGCGTGGTGGGAATCCTGAGAAGCGCCGGCGTGATCGAGCGGGTGCGCCGCACTGTCCTGGTGCCGGTACTGGCCGTGCTGGCGGGCGTCTCGCTGTTCGTGCACTTCCACGACGGCCACTTCCATCTGGACGCGATCTACGTCCAGCACGCGGCGATGGGCGCGACGGCCGTGGGCGCCGGCGTCATGCTGTTTCTCGCACGGCACACACCGCGGGGCGAGGCCCTCATGCGCTGGGCCTGGCCGGGCTTCCTGGCGCTCCTGGGGCTGATCCTGCTGGTCTACGTCGAGATGTAAGGACTCTCGACGCTCAGCGCTCCGGCCACGTGTGCCCGTGGCCTTGATCTCCTGCTCGAACCCCCGCCGCGGCCGGGTCGTCAGCACGCCGGCCAGCCCAGCCCTCGCGCGGCCAGCAGCATCTCCCCGGCCATCGTCTCGCCTTTCCTCAGGGGTCGATAGCCGCGCCTAGAGCTCGAAGCCGTAGAGCTTGGCCGCGTTGCCGCGGGTGATCTTGAGCTGGTCCTCCGCGCTCGCGTCCTTGAAGTCGCGCGCCACGACGTCCCGCGAGTGCGGCCACGACGACGCCTGATGCGGATAGTCGGACGACCACATGAGCTTGTCGACGCCGATGAAATGACGGTTGGCCACGCCGACGTAGTCGTCGATGTACGTACAGTGCATCTGGCGGCGGAAGTACTCACTCGGTTTCAGCGTCAGCTTGAAGCCGGCCGCGAACCGACCCCGTTCGAAGGTGCGGTCCATGCGCTGCAGGTAGTACGGGAGCCAACCGCAATTGTTCTCGGCCGAGACGATCTGGAGGTCCGGGAACCGGTCGAGCACGCCGGAGAAGATGAGCACGCTGAACGACCGTTCGATCTCGTGCGAGAGGACCGTCGCCCGCATGTAGCGGTCGCTGAAGCTCCACTGGCTCTCCCAGCCCATGCCGGTGATCGAGTGCAGGCTGATCGGCGCGCGTAGCTCCTGGGCGCGGGCCCAGAAGGGATCGTAGACGTCGGAGCTGTAGGGCTGGTCCGAGGGCGGCGAGCACCAGATCATCGCGCCGCGCAGCCCCATCTTCGTGCAGCGCTCGAGCTCGAGCGCGCCGGCCTTCGGATCGTACAGCGAGATCATGGCCAGGCCCGCCATCTGCCGGGGCGCGTAGCTGCAATAGGCGGCGAGCCAGTCGTTGTAGACGCGGAAGCACTCCTGCTGGAGCCCGGCGTCCTTCAGCCAGAAGATACGGAAGCCGAGGGTCGTGTAGAGCACGTCCGCCTCGACCCCGTCTTGCGCGTTGTCCTTCATGCGCTCGGCCGGGTCCCACCCGCCGGGTCGGGCATCGGCGTAGGTGGCCTTGGTGAGGAACTCGGCGAGCTCCTGCGGCGTCTTGCCCGCCGCGAGCCCGATCCCGATCGGATGGGGCGCGTAGCCTTCGTAGAGGAAGTAGGCGCCCTCCAGCCCGGGCGGGTTCACCACCAGCCGGGGCGCGCGCTCACGGTACTTGCGGTCCACGCGCTCGACCCACAGGTCGGGCGGCTCGCTCACGTGGGAATCGGCCGAGATCAGCTTGTAGTCCGCCATGTCCAACCTCCTTGGCGTCTCTCGAGCGCCTCTCGTATAAGCTCGCCTCGGACGGCGGGGCCCCAGCCCCGCGACGTCCTGCGGCTCGCACGGCGTCAGTCGAAGATGATGCCGCCGTCGACGTTGAAGGACTGGCCGGTGATGTTGCGCGCGCCGGGCGAGGCCAGGAACACGGCCAGCGCCGCGATGTCGTCGGGCTCGTTCGGGCGTCCGAGCGGGATCGCGGCGTTGCGCCGCCGCTCCATCTCCTCGATCGTCACGCCCTCGCTCGCGGCGCGCGTGCGCAGATTGGCTTCCGACAGCGCGCTGAGCGTGGTGCCCGGGCAGATGGCGTTCACGTTGATGTTGTGCGGGGCGAGCTGGAGCGCGGCCAGGCGCGTCATGCCGATGACGGCGCCCTTGCTGCCGGCGTAGATCACGTTCGAGGCGCCGGCGAAGCCCTTGCCGGCGATGGACGCGATGTTGACGACGACGCCGCTGCGTCGCGGGATCATCTCGCGCGCGACTCGCTGCAGGCAGAAGAACACGCCCTTGCCGTTGACGCGCATGATGCGGTCCCAGTCGTCCTCGGTGAGATCCATGATGTAGGCGCGCCGCGTAACGCCGGCGTTGTTCACGAGAATGTCGATGCGGCCGAAGACCTCCATGACCTGGCGGGTCATCGTGTCGATCGCGCTCACGTCCCCGAC
>QHSM01000674.1 GCA_003221595.1 Candidatus Rokuibacteriota bacterium
GCTGATCGGGCAGCCGTTCGACGACCCCAGGTACTTCTGGGGCCGTCCCTCCGCGACCAGTCCGTTCGGCTACAACGCCGGCGCGTCGGGGGCTTCGAACCTGAGCCCGACGAACGCCGATCTGATCAAAGCCGTGCAGGGCCGGGTCGAAGCTCTTCGGGCCGCCGATCCAGGTAACACGACGCCCGTGCCGGTCGATCTCGTCACCGCCTCGGGCAGCGGGCTCGACCCCCACATCAGCCCGGCGGCGGCCCTCTATCAGGTGGGTCGCGTGGCCCGGGCCCGCAAGCTCGACGAGGCCGTCGTGCGAGATCTGGTGGCGAGGCACACCGAGGGTCGCCAGCTCGGTCTGCTCGGCGAGCCCCGCGTGAGCGTGCTCGCGCTGAATCTGGCCCTCGACGCTCGGGGGCGGTGATTGATCGCGGCGCGGCTGGGGGCTCGGCGTACCCTATGGTCATGAGCGATCAAGACCAGGACCGGCTGCTGGAAGCGACGCGGAACGTCGCCCGGGGGAAGGGAGACGTCCACGAGCAGGCGATGTTCGAGTCAGCGCACCCGGCCGACCTCGCCGCCGTGCTGCGCCAGCTTCCGCTCGCCGATCAGGTCGCGATCCTCCGCGCGCTGTCGCGGGAGCGCGCGGGCGAGCTCATCCCCGAGCTCGACGACCACGCGCTGCTCGAGCTGGTGCGGGTGCTCGACGAGGTCGAGGTCTCGCGCATCCTCGACGAGATGCCCGCCGAGCACGCCGCCGACGTCGTCGATGAGCTGCCCGCCGAGCAGGCGGAAAAGATCCTCGGCCTCATGCAGGAGGACAAGTCCGAAGAGGTCCAGGAGATCCTCGAGTACCCCGAGCACTCGGCGGGTCGTCTCATGTCGCCGGACTTCGTGGCGGTGCGGCCGGACGCCACCATCGAGCAGGCGATCAAGCACATCCGCGATTCGGTCTCCGCGGAGCGAGAACGTCATCAGCGTGACCCCCGAGATGGACCAGGAGGAGGTCGCGCGGATCGTGGCCAAGTACGATCTGGTGGCGCTTCCGGTCGTGGACAAGCGCAATCGCCTCGTCGGGACGATCACCGTCGACGACGTCGTCGACATCGTTCACGAGGAGGCGTCGGAGGACATCTTCCGCATGGCCGGCTCGGACGCGGCCGAGCTCGAGCGGCGGTCACCGCGTCAGGTCGCGCTGCTGCGCTTGCCGTGGGTGCTGGCGACGCTCGTGATCGAGCTCCTGGCGGGCCTGGTCATCCACTACTTCGATCAGACGCTGAGCAAGGTGATCTTGCTCGCCTCGTTCATGCCGGTCATCCAGGCGATCTCCGGGAATACCGGGCTGCAGTCCGTGACGATGGTGGTGCGCGGTCTCGCGACCGGGCAGGTGAGGGTCGGCCAGTGGTGGGAGCCGCTGCGGCGGCAGGTCGAGACCTCCAGCATCCTGGGCGGGATCTGCGCGCTCACCGTCGGTCTCGTCGGCTGGCTGTGGCACTCGGCGGCGTTCGCGTGCGTGGTGGCGCTCTCGATGTTCATCTCGGTGAACCTTTCGGGCTTCGCCGGGACGATGATCCCCATGCTGTCCAAGAGCCTCGGATTCGATCCGGCGATCACCGCGGGGCCGTTCGAGACGGCGTTTCAGGACGTCCTGGGCGTGACGATCTTCCTGTCGCTGGCCACCGCGCTCTTGCGCTGGCTCACCTGAGCGCGGCGCCGCCGAAGGGCCGCTAGCGAGCGATTTCTTCCAGCTGCGCCTCGACGGGCGCCGGCATGTCCGCGACCGCGGCTCGCGCCCGCTCGCGGCGGTGAGACGGAATCACCCGCACGGTTACCCGCGCGCTGGCGCAGTCGCACCAGGCCAGGTGATCGAGCGCCGCGCGGTTGCGTCGCGTCCATCCAACCATCGCGCCGAAGCCAGCGAGGACGAGCCCCGACTGGAGCGCCGTCAGCTCGGCGCCCGGGGTGACGACTAGTTGCGCCGTCGCCAGCGCGGCGAGCATGAGGCCGGCCAGCACGTAGAGGCCGCCCCACCTCGGTCGTGCAAGCGTTCGTGCCCTTCCGGAACGGTCGGGTTCGCTGCACATCGAAGCACCGGTTCTAACCTGCCACGCGCCGTCTCAAGCGCGCGTCAAGATCGACGTCGGCGACGTTAAAAACCCGTAAAAATCGCGGGGAGACGGTCCCGACCGTCACGGAGAGGGTTAGAGTCGGACCCGACGATATGCGACTCGCCCTCCTCAAGCGCCTCGTCGTCGGCGCGCCGATGCCGCTCGCCCAGGCCCGGCACGAGCGCCTCAGCAAGACCGTGGCCCTCGCGGTGTTCGCCTCCGACCCCCTGTCCTCGGTGGCGTACGCGACGGAAGAGATCCTGCTGGTGCTCATGCTCGGGGGCGCCGCCGCGCTCAGCTACTCGTTGCCCGTCGCGATCGGAATCGGCGCCCTGCTCGCCGTCGTGGTGGTCTCGTATCGCCAGACCGTCGCGGCCTATCCGCAGGGAGGCGGCGCCTACCTCGTCGCGAAGGACAACCTCGGCCGGTATCCGGCGCTCATCGCCGCGGCGGCCCTGCTGGTCGACTACGTGCTCACCGTGTCGGTTTCCGTCGTCGCCGGCATCGCGGCGCTGACCTCGGCGGTGCCCGCGCTTCACCCCTATCGCATCGTGCTCAGCGTCCTGGCGGTGGCCGGGGTCGCCCTCGGCAACCTGCGCGGTGTCCGGGAATCCGGCCGGCTCTTCGCGGCGCCAACCTACTTCTTCGTGACGTGCATCATGGCCACGGTGGCGTACGGCCTCGTCGGCGCGATCTTCGACTGGCTGCCCGAGGCGCCGTACGCGCCCCACCCACCGGGCCTGGAAGGTCTCGGGCTGTTCCTTCTGTTGAGAAGCTACGCGGCCGGCTGCACCGCGCTGACGGGCGTCGAGGCTGTGTCCAACGGAGTCCAGGCGCTCAAGCCGCCCGAGGGACGCAACGCCCAGGCGGTCATGACGACGCTCGGCGTCATCTCGATCGTGATGTTTCTTGGCGTCACGTACCTCGCCTACGACTTCGGGATCGTCCCGGG
>QHSM01000675.1 GCA_003221595.1 Candidatus Rokuibacteriota bacterium
CTGCGCCCAGTCCTGCCGCGGCGGCGGTCAGGCCCAGAACGCGCAGGGCGTCGCGCCGGGTCATCGTTCCCTGGTTCATGTGATCTCCTCTCAGGCGCCGGTCCGGCGGCCCTTGACCTCGACGATGACGTTGCGGAACGTCTTCGTTCCGACGTTCTTGAGCGCGTGCCGCAGGGTGCCCTGGTTCCAGCGCATGATCGCGCCGGGCTTCACCTCGATCCGATCCACGCTGCCGTCGGCGTTCGGGCGCTCGACCACGTCGCCCTCGACGACGACCGTGGTGTAGTCCAGGTAGTGCGTGTGCCAGCCAGCCGTCTCGCCCGGCGCCAGCTCGATCCGCCAGACCCGTACGCTGTCGTCCTCGTACACGAGCTCGGTCCCGATCGGATTCGCCTTCGGATCAGCCGCCTCGTCCGCCATGGGCTCCTCCCGCGGCGAAAATAGCACAGAGCGAGTATCATGACCCGCCATGTCCTACGTGGGCGCGGCGCTGAGCCCGCGCGAGGCGAAGAAGCTGGTCCTAGGACGCGGCAGCTACGTCGGCGACCTCACGGCGCCGGGCATGCTGCACGCCGCCTTCGTCCGCAGTCCGCACGCCCACGCGCGCATTCTTCGGATCGGCGCCGGCGCGGCGAGCCGTCAGCCGGGCATCGTGGCCGTGCTGACCGGCCAGGACCTCGCGCGCGTGACGGCGCCGCTCAGGATCGCGCCGCCGATCGAGGGGCTCCTGCCCATGGAGATGCCGACGCTGCCGACCGACAAGGTCCGCTTCATCGGCGATCTCGTCGCCTGCGTGATCGGCGAGCAGCGCTATCAGGTCGAGGACGCCTGCGCCCTCGTCGACGTCGCGTACGCGCCGCTCCCGGCCGTGGTCGATCCCGAGCACGCCCAGGAGTCCGGGCTGCCGCTGGTCGACGAGACCATTCCGGCGAACCGTGCCTACCAGGGCGTCTTCGCCCACGGCGACGTGGCGGCAGCCCTCGGCGCGGCGGACCAGGTCGTCGCGGCGCGCTTCCACCAGGGCCGCCAGACGCATGTGCCGCTCGAGCCGCGCGGCTGCCTGGCGAGCTGGCAGCCCGGCGAGGAGACGCTCACGTTCTGGCACTCGACCCAGATCCCGCATCCGATGCGCTCGGCGCTGGCGGCGCGGCTCGGCATCGCCGAGAGCGCGGTGCGGGTGATCACCCCGGACGTGGGCGGCGGCTTCGGTCAGAAGATTCCGCTCTACCGCGAGGAGCTGGCCACAGCCGCGGCCTCGCGGCTCCTGGGCCGCCCGGTGCGCTGGATCGAGACCCGCCGGGAAAATCTAATATCGTCGCTGCACGCGCGCGAAGACATCGTCGACGTCAGGGCAGGGGTGAAGTCCGACGGCACCATCGTCGGCGTGGACGTCCGGATCCTCACCGACTTCGGCGCGTACGCCTACTTCCCGGCGAACTACATGGCGCGCGTCGTCGGGATGATGGTTCCCGGAGCCTACCGGCTGCGCGACTACCGCTATGCGATCACGGCCGTGCTGACGAACAAGTGCCCGGCCGGGCCGTACCGCGCGCCGATGCTGATCTGTAGCTGGGTCACCGAGGGCACGATCGACGCGGTGGCTCGCGCCCTCGACCTGGACCCGGTCGCGGTCCGGCGCCAGAACATGCTCGCCGAGTCGGACCTGCCGTACACGACGGGGTCCGGCGCAAGAACATGCTCGCCGAGTCAGACCTGCCCTACACGACGGCAACCCGGCTGGTCTACCGGTCCGTGTACCCGCGAGATACTCTCGAGCGCGCGCTCGAGGCGTTCGACTACGAAGAAGCGCGGCGCTCGCGCGACGACGCGCGTGCGGCGGGACGGATCGCCGGGATCGGCGTGGCCACCTACATCGAGCCGAACACGTACGGCTCGGAGTTCTACAAGACGGCCGGCATCGCCGGATCGGGCCACGACGCCGCGATCGTCCGGATCGAGCCGAGCGGCACCGTCTCAGCGCAAATCGGCGTCGTCAGCCAGGGCCAGGGGCACCTGACGACGGTCGCCCAGGTGCTCGCCGACGCGCTGGCGATGCCGATCGAGAAGGTGCGCGTGCAGTCGGGCGACACGGGCG
>QHSM01000100.1 GCA_003221595.1 Candidatus Rokuibacteriota bacterium
GTGCAGATGCCGAGCTTCTTCGGCTACATGCTCTACAGCGGCGGAATCCTCCTGCCGCTGTTCGTGCTCGTCACCCTGGTGTTCTTCTAGGCCGGAGCGAGCGGACTAGGCTAGCAGGGCCAGCACGCGGTCGGCGGCCTGCTCGACGGCGGCTTCCACCACCGGGAGCTCGTCACGCTCGAACGTGGTGAGCACGTGGTCCGGAACGTCGGCCTTCTGATCGGGGCGGCCGACGCCCACCTTCACGCGCTTGACCTCCTGCGTGCCGAGCGCGGCGAGGACCGAGCGGACCCCATTGTGGCCACCGTGGCTGCCTTTCATGCGGAGTCGTACGGTCCCGAGCGGCAGGTCGATGTCGTCGTAGACGAGGATCATATCGGCGGTCCCGGCATCGACACGCCGGAGCAGCTTGGCGATGATCGGTCCGCTCTCGTTCATGAAGGAGATCGGCTTGATCAGGCGAACCGCCTCGCCGCGCCACTGACCACGGGCAACCACCCCCGGGCCATCGCGTCGCCAGGACGCGTGGAGCCTCCTGGCCAGCGCGTCGAGGACGCGCTGGCCCACGTTGTGCCGGGTGTCCCGATACTCCGGACCGGGGTTTCCCAGCCCGACCACGACGTGGGCCACGCGGCCCTCGGCCTGCTACTTGTCCTTCTCGGACTTCTCGGCTCTCGCCGGCCGCGCCGGCCGCTTGTCGTCGCCGGCCGCCGCCTCTTCCTCTTTCGGCTTGCGCTCGGTGAGAACCTCGGGCTCGGTGACCGCCGCCGCCGTCGGCGCCACCACCGCGGCCACTTCCTCGGCCATCGGCGGAGCGACCGTGGCGACCGCCTGCCCCGGGTCGTTCAGGATCCGCACGCCCTCGGGAGCCCGGAGGTCGGCGACCTTCAACACGTCGCCGATCATGAGCGCGCTGACGTCGGCGTCGATGCGCTCGGGAATCGCGGTGGGCAGGCACGACACCGCGAGCTCGTAGAGCACGAGGTTGAGGATGCCCTTCTGCTCGCGGACACCGGCCGCCTCGCCCACCGGCCGCACGGTGACGTGCACCGTGATGGCGCGGTCCACGGAGACCTCCTGCAGGTCGACGTGGAGCAGCTGCTCGGTGACGGGATCGAACTGGAGCTCGCGGATGATCGCGAGCCGGGCGCCGTTGCCCGCTTCACCGTCGAACTTGAGAGTGAGCAGCTGGGTCGTGCCCTCATGGCCGTGGATCATCCGCAGCACTGCTTTCGGATCGACCGTGACGGTCTCGGCCTTGCGACCGTCGTAGAGGACCGCCGGCACCACGCCTTCCCGGCGCAGGCGCTTCGCGACCTCCTTGCCGGTCGCCGTCCGTCGCTTGATCGTCAGCTCTTGCATCGCCATGGTGGCTCCTTACGCGTCGAATTACGCGAACAACGTCGAAACCGACTCCTCATCGTGGATGCGCCGGATCGCCTCGCCCAGGAGCGGGGCGACCGTGAGCACCGTGATCCGCGACGCCAGGCGCTTGACGTCGGCGACCGGGATCGAGTTCGTGACCACGACCTCCTCGATCGGCGAGCCCTTGATGCGCTCGATCGCCGGTCCGGACAGGACCGGATGAACCCCGCACGCCAGAATGCGGCGGGCGCCCTCGCGCTCGACGGCGGTCACCGCCTGGATCAGCGTGCCGGCCGTGTCGATCATGTCGTCGATGACGATGGCGTCGCGGCCCTTGACGTCACCGATCAGGTGCATGGCGACCGCGGAGTTCGGCCCCTCGCGCCGCTTGTCGATGATGGCCAGACCGGCGTCGAACCGCTTGGCCATCGCGCGGGCCCGCTCCACGCCGCCCGCGTCCGGCGCGACGATGACGGGGTCGTGCAGCTCCTTTTTCTTCAGATAGTCGATCATCACCACCGGGCCGGCGAAGAGGTGGTCGACCGGGACGCTGAAGAAGCCCTGGATCTGACCGGCGTGCAGGTCGAGCGCCAGCACCCGATCGATCCCCGCCGCCTCCAGGAGGTCGGCCACGAGCCGGGCCGAGATCGGCACGCGTGACTGCACCTTGCGGTCCTGCCGCGCGTACCCGTAGTAAGGCAGCACCGCCGTGATCCGGCGGGCCGAGGCACGCTTCATGGCGTCGATCATGAGCAAGAGCTCCATGAGCGTGTCGTTCACCGGAGGGCACGTCGGCTGGATGACGAACACGTCGGCCCCGCGAACGTTCTCGTTGACCTGCACGTACACCTCGCCGTCCGAGAAGCGCGTCACCTCCGCGTCGGCCAGCGGCACGTGGAGGTATTGCGCGATCTCCTCGGCAAGGGCACGGTTCGCGTTACCCGTCAGCAGCTTCAGCTCGTAGGCCATGGTTGCCTCGCTCTAAAGTGTGGTTGGGGCGGGAGGATTCGAACCTCCGAATACGGGATCCAAAGTCCCGCGCCTTAACCGCTTGGCGACGCCCCAGCGTGTTCCCATCCGACGGCTTACTTTACCGTATCCGTATGGCGGGGCCGCGCAGGGCCCGGACGGCCCAGCACGCCCAGCGAGCGCGGCCGATGCGGTCGCGGATCTGCCGCGCGTGATCGTACGAGCGCGCCACCCCGAACACCGTGAGCCCGCTGCCCGACATCGCCGCGCCCAGAGCGCCCGCCGCCAGGAGCGCCGCCTCCATCTGCTCCACGTCCCGGTACCGAGGCGCGGCCACGCGCTCGAGCGTGTTGCCGAGGGTCGCCGCCACACGGCTCGGCCGGCGGCTCCGCAGCGCGGCCACCATGCCCCGGCCCTGGCCCCCGTCAGAGTACATGGCGGGTTGTACCCCGCCGTAGATCTCGGCCGTGCTCGCCGCGACGCCCGGATTCACGAGCACCAGCGCCAAGGCGCAGGTCGGCAGCGGCTCGAGCCGCTCGCCCCGTCCGGTCCCCAGCGCCGCGCCGCCGTGGAGGAAGAAGGGTACGTCCATACCCAGTGTCACCGCCACCTCGGCCAAACGCGCCCCCGACCACCGGAGCCCCCACAGCCGGTTCAGTCCGACGAGCACCGCCGCCGCGTCCGCCGACCCGCCGCCGAGTCCCGCGGCCACCGGAATTCGCTTCTCCAGCGTGATTCGCGCCCCGCGGCTCACGGCGGCCCTGTCACGCAGCGCGGCCGCCGCCCTGAGGACGAGATTGGTCCCGTCCGTCGGTACATCGGAGGCGGTGGTACGAAGCTCCAGAACGTCCGCGTCCTCGAGCACCAGCCGGTCGGACAGGTCCACGGCCTGCATGACCGTGACGATCTCGTGGTAGCCGTCGTTCCGCCGGCCGAGCACCTCCAACGTCAGGTTGATCTTGGCCGCAGCGTTGAGCACGAGGCGACGGGCCGTCCCCGATCGCTTCGACAAGACATCGCACGATAGCATGGGCCTGCCGGCCGTTCAACGGATGCGCTGTGTTTTCGCCCCCTTCGGAATCGCAATCGTGAAGCGCTCGGCCTCGATCCCGCTGCCCTCGACGAGGTTCTCGTAGGTAACGGACCCGGTCACGTACGACTGGGCCGCCTCGACGTCGAACCCGGTCAGGGCGCCGGCTCCGTCACGCCGATACCTGATGAGCGCGTTGAACGGACTGCCGTAGATCTCGAGCTGACGGACGATGCCGGTCTCGAGGTCGAGCCACACGCGCCGGCGCCCGGCGGGGCTCACGAGACTGAGCGACGGTCCTGCCTCGTCGGGCGGCAAGAGCTCGGCGGACGTGAGATCGGCCGGCGGCGCGACGCGTCCGGCGAGCGCCGCGACCAGATCCTCGGGCTTGAGAGGCAGGCGGAGGGCCTTCTCGATCGACTCGGCGGTGGCCGGTCCGACCTGCGCCTCGTTCTTCACCGCGTCGTACGTCGTCAGCTGGCCCTCGTGAACGGTGACGATTCGAAGCGGCGGGCCGAACGGCGAGAGCACCTCGAAGCGGATCGAGCTCGGCGCCTTGACGAGGAGAACTCCCCGCAGACGCATTCGCTCACCGCCTTTCTTCAGGGCGATGTCGGCGAGGGCGCGGAGGTCGGTGAACTCGCTCGCGCGGCTGGCCAGGAGCGCGACGGCGCGGCGCGCGTCCTCGCCGATCGGCTCCCGAGACACGGTCGCGCACGCGGCGACGAGCGCCAGCTGCGCGACGAGGAGAAAGCTACTGAGAGGCCTTCGGGCCACCCTTGACCCGGCGCTGGCGGTCCTTGAGGTCGTCGACCTTCTTCTTGACCGCGTCGGCCGCCGGGTCGAGCTGCAGGGCCTTCTCCCACGCGGCGATGGCGGCATCGTCCTGACCGTTCTTGACGAGCGCGTCGCCAAGGTGCTCGTAGATCACGGGATCCGGCTCCTTGGTTTTCGCCACCGCGCGCTTGAGCTCCTTCAGCGCCTCGGGATACCGCCCCTGCTGGTAATACGCCCAGCCGAGGCTGTCGAGGAAGTAGCCGTTTTCGGGCTCCAGGTCGAGGGCGGTCGTGATGAGCTGGATCGCCTCGTCGAGATTCTGGCCGCGCTCGGCGTACATGTAGCCGACGTAGTTGTAGGCCTCGGCGTGCTTGGGATCGAGCGAGATCACGCGCCGGAACGAGCCGACCGCGTCGTCGAACTTCGCCTGCTTCTCGTAGACGACCCCGAGCTGGAAGTGCAGGTCCTTCTGCTTCTCGTCGAGGCCCAGGCCTTCCTTCAGGGTCTCCGCCGCGCGATCGTATTGCTTGGCGCGGTAGTACGCCGTGCCGAGGTAGAGGAACAGCTCGGGCCGCTTGGGCTCGAGGTTGACGGCCTCGCGGAGCGTCGAGATCGCCTCGTCGAAGCGCTTGGTCCGGCCGTAGAGGAAGCCGAGCTGAACGCGCGCGTCGATGGACCGCGGGTCGGCGCGCAGGATCCGCTCGAGCTCGGATTTCGCCTCCGCGTCGCGGCCGCCGTCCATGTACGTGGTCGCGAGAAAGTATCGGGCGCGCAGGTTCGACGGCTCCAGCGCCACGACGCGCCGGAACGAGTCGATGGCGCGGTCCCACATCTTCTGCTCGTAGTAGACGGCGCCGAGCTTCATCCAGATGCGCGGGTTCTGCGGCGCGACCTCGACGAGCCCCTCGAGCTCGGTCTGCGCCTCGGGGAGCCGACCGAGCCGGATCAGGAGGTCGGCCAGCTTCTCGGCGAACGCCGGATTGTCGGGGTTGGCCTTGACGGCGCGCCGGTACACCTCGATCGCCTCTTCGCTCTTGTGGAGCGCCTCCGCGTAGACGGCGCCGAGCGCGCTCCAGGCGCCGTCGTGGTCGGGGTCCAGGTCGACGGCCGCGGTCAAACGCGCGATCGCCTCGTCCCACGACTCGGTCTCGATCGCGAGGCGCCCGAGAAGGAACTGCGCCTGGGCCAGCCGGGGCTGACGCTCGGCCAGGCGCAGCAGCGTGCTCCGCGCGCGGTCGTACGCCTTCTGCTCGACCTGGAGCCTCGCCAGCATCAGGTAGGGCTCCTCCGAGTCGGGGCTGAGCGTGATGGCGCGCTCCAGCTCCGCTTCAGCCTCGGGGTACTTGCGCTGGGTACGCAGGAGCTCGGCGAGCGTCATGCGCGCGTTGACCTGATCCGGAGCCAGCTCGACGGCGCGCCGGGCCGCGCTCACCGCCTCGTCCACGTTGTCGACGCGCACGAGCAGCTGGGCGTACTGCGTCCAGAGCGTGGCCGAGTTCGGGTCGCGCTTGAGGGCGGCGCGCATGAGCGGGACCGCGTCCTTGAACCGCCCGGCCTGGGTGTGCATCTGCGCGACGGAGTAGGCGTAATACGCATCGGCCTGCGGGTCGGCGGCGGCCGAGCGCCGCGGGATCTGGTCGTCCCCGGTGAACCCGGGTCCGGCGGCGATGGCGCATCCGGCCAGGACCGTCGCCACGAGGAACGCGGACAGCCCGGGCCAGGCCTTCGTGAGGAGCCGCCGCGCCGCGGCCGCGAGGCTGGGGTCGGGAATGACGCTCGCCGCCTGGTCGATCTCGCGCCGGGCCCCCGCCTCGAGTGGCGCCGGCCGCTCGACGCCGGCGCGGACCGTCGGCGCCGGCTCGATCTGTCCGGCCACGAAGCGCAGGGAGCGGACGGCGCCGAAGCGTTCGCTCAGACGCCGGGTGAGCTCTTCACCGCGCAGGGTCAGCTCGTGAAGCCAGGGCGAGTTGTCGACCGCCACGGTGAGGCAGCCTTCCGTGAAGCTCCGGGGCTGGGCGCGGCGGGCCGCGTTGGCGCCGACCACCTCCGTCCAGGCGCGGCGAATGCGATGCTCGAGCAGGCGGTCCCGCAGATCGGGCACCGCGCTCAGGATCAAATCGGCGACGGCGCGCGGTGACCGGTTGTCCATGTTCTCGTATCATACATCCTTCATCCATTCAGGCGGCAGCGCCCGAGAGCACGGCTGAGATCCCTGATATAGTGGCGTCAATCATGGCGAAACCGAGGCGCGGTGAAGCGCTCGATCTCACCATCGACGACCTCGCCTTCGGCGGCGAGGGCGTCGGCCGGGTCGAGGGCTACGTCATCTTCGTGCGGGGCGCCCTGCCCGGGGATCGCGTGCGCGTGCGGATCGTCGAGGCGCGCTCGCGATTCGGGCGGGGGGTGATCGAATCGATCGAGTCCCCGTCCACCGATCGGGTCGACGCGCCCTGCGCCTACTTCGGCCGCTGCGGCGGATGCCGCCTCCAGCACCTCGCGTATCCGGCGCAGCTGGCGTTCAAGGAAAAGCAGGTGCGCGACTGCCTCGAGCGCATCGGCGGGCTCGGCGATTTCGAGCTCCGGCCGATCCTGGCGGCGCCCGATCCCTACGGCTACCGCAACAAGATGGAATTCACCGTCGTCCGGCCGGGCGCGGGCGACGGGCCGGCCATCGGCCTCCACCAGGCGGACCGCTATGACGTGGTCCTGGACATCGAGCGCTGCCTCCTGCAGTCGGACACGATGAACGTCCTGCTGGACGAGCTGAGGACGCAGGCGCGCGCGCGGCAGCTTTCCGTGTACGACCAGAACTCGGGCGAGGGGCTCTTGCGCTTCGCGACCGTGCGCGAGGGCCGGCGCACCGGTGAGGCGATGGTCAACATCGTCACCGCGGCGCCGGACGTGGTGGCGCTCGGCCCGGTGGCGGAGCGTCTTCGGGCGCGGGTTCCGTCCGTGGCCAGCGTGGTCCTCAACGTGAACGCGAAGAAGGCCTCCGTCGCGGTGGGCTCGGAGGAGCATCTGCTGCTCGGGCGCGACCACATCCGCGAATCCCTGGGCGGACTGACATTCCAGGTGTCCGCGAACTCCTTCTTCCAGACCAATACGGTGCAGGCCGAGCGGCTCTTCGCCGTCGTCGAGGCGGCGTGCGAGCTCACCGGCCGCGAGACCGTCGTCGATCTCTACTCGGGGACGGGCGCCATCAGTCTCCTGCTGGCCCGCCGGAGCCGCTGGGTGTACGGCATCGAGGTCGCGCCGGCGGCGGTGGCCGACGCCGTGCGCAACGCGCGCGAGAACGGGATCGAGAACTGCACGTTCCTCCCGGGCGAGGTGCGTCACGTCCTGCCGACGCTGACACGCGACGGGGTCCGGGCGGAGGTCGTGGTGGCGGACCCGCCGCGGGCCGGATTCCATCCCAAGGCGCTCCAGGCGCTCGCCACGCTCGGGCCGGCGCGCCTCGTGTACGTCTCGTGCAATCCCTCCACGCTGGCGCGCGATGTCGGGGACCTGGTCCGTCAGGGCTATCGGCTCGAGTGGGTCGAGCCGGTCGACATGTTCCCGCAAACGCCGCACATCGAGGCGGTCGCGCGTCTGCATCGCGCGCCGTGAGGATTTACCTGGCGCGCCGGCTGGCCCAGGCGCTCCTGGTCCTGCTGGGTGTCTCCTTCATCGTCTTCTTCATTCTGTATCTCACCGGCGATCCGGCCCTGATCCTGCTTCCCCCCGACGCCTCCGTGGAGGACGTGCAGAAATTCCGCGAGGCGATGGGCTTCAACGATCCGTTCGTCGTCCAGTACGGTCGCTTCCTCGCCGGGGCGCTGCGCGGAGACTTCGGCCAGTCGGTTCGCCACGGCGAGCCGGCGTTCAGTCTGGTCGTCGAGCGCATGCCGGCGACGTTCGAGCTGGCCGGCGCCGCGCTGCTGGTCGCTCTCGGCCTGGCGATCCCCGCCGGGATCGTCTCCGCCGTGCGGCGGAACACGCTCGTCGACTACATCTCGACGGTCGTCGCGCTGCTCGGGCAGTCGATGCCGACGTTCTGGCTCGGCATCATGCTGATCCTCGTCTTCTCCGTACAGCTCAATCTGTTGCCCTCGTCAGGCCGCATCCGGACGGCGCGGGCCAAGGGCGTGAGCGATCCGCCCGTCGTCTGGAAGCACGCCCTCAAGAACGCCGCGATCCCGATCGTGACCATCGTCGGGATCGAGCTCGGCACGCTGCTCGGGGGCTCCGTCATCACCGAGACGATCTTCGCCTGGCCGGGTGTCGGCCGCCTGTCGGTCCAGGCGATCTACAACCGCGACTATCCGGTGGTGCAGGCGGCGGTGTTCCTCCTCTCGTCGACGTTTGTCCTCGTCAACCTCTTCGTCGACGTGGTCTATACCTACCTTGACCCGCGGATTCGACTGCGATGACGCGCGCACGACCGCAATCCCATGTCCGCTGAGACGGAGCCGGCTCGCGTCCTGCTCAGGCCACCCGCGGTTCGAGCCGGCCTCGTGGGCCCCGCTCCAATAATTCTGTTCATTCGCCGCCTCGCCCGGCGGCGGACAGCGCTCTTCGGCCTGGTGGTGGTGATGCTCGTCGTCGTCGCCGCGCTGGGCGCGCCGTGGATCGCCGCGTACGACCCGACGGAGCAGGACATCACGAACCGGCTCAGGCCGCCGGGATCGCCGGACGCCGCCGGCCGCGCCCACCTGCTCGGCACCGACCATCTCGGCCGGGACATCCTGGCTCGAGTGCTCTTCGGCGCGCGTCCCGCCCTGATGGTCGGCTTCGCCGCGGTCGCCATCTCGGGAGTGCTCGGCATGATGGTCGGGCTGGTCTCCGGCTACTTCGGGGGACGCATCGACGACGTCTTCATGCGACTCGCCGACATCCAGCTGGCGTTCCCGTTCATCCTGCTCGCCATCGCGGTCATCGGCGTGCTGGGACCGAGCCTACCCGTGATCATCGTGGTGATCGGCGTCTCGAGCTGGGTCGTCTACGCGCGCGTGGTGCGCGGGGCGGTGCTGTCGCTGCGCGAGCGGGAGTTCGTGCAAGCGGCGCACGCCCTCGGAAGCGGCGACGGCCGCGTCCTGCTGCGCCACATTCTGCCGAACGCCTTC
>QHSM01000101.1 GCA_003221595.1 Candidatus Rokuibacteriota bacterium
TCAACACCGCCGACGCGATGCTCGGGTTCCGCCGCGGGCAGCTCGAGTACTTCGGCAAGAGCGCCGCGCGGCTGGACGACCTGCTGAGCTTCATCCCGGCGCGGATCGCCGGGCTGAGCCTCGTGGCCGGAGCTGCCCTCGCCGGCGAGAGGGCCCGCGGGGCCCTGGCCGTCCTTCGACGCGATCACCGGCGCACGCAGAGCCCCAATTCGGGATGGCCGATCGCCGCGATGGCGGGCGCGCTCGGCGTGGTCCTCGAGAAGCCCGCGGTCCACCGCCTCGGTGTGGGAGCCTCACCGCTCGCGACCGACATCGAGCGCGCGGTCAGGGTCGTTGCCGCCGCCGCCGTGGTGAGCGTCGCGCTCGCGGTGGCGGCGTTCGTGGTGGGTGTGACGATTCTCCGGCCTCTCCGCTAGGGGCCCGGCGGCGACGCGGTCAGGACAGGAGCCCGCGCCTGATGGCCTCGACCGCCGCCTGCGTGCGATCGGAGGCGCCGAGCTTCTCGAGCGCCCGCTGGAGATACTTCTTCACCGTGCCGACGCTCCAGCGAAGGCGGACGCCGATTTCCCGGTTCGTCAGGCCCTGAGCGACCAGGCGCAGCATTTCCTGCTCGATCGAGCTCAGCGGGTTGTCGCGGTCGCCTCGGCTCGCCGGCCGCGACTCGGACGCGCCGTCGGCGAGCGTGGCCCGCAGGAGCGACGGGTCCAGCACCGACCCGCCGTGGCGTACGGCCTCGAGCGAGGCCAGGAGCTCCCGGCGACTGATGCCCTTGAGCACGTAGCCGGACGCCCCGCTCTCGACCGCCTGCCGGACCAGCGCCGGATCGTCGTGCATGGTGACGACGAGCACCGCGAGGCGCTTTTCGATGGCCTTGAGTCGACGGAGCACGGTGAGCCCGTCGAGATCCGGCAGCTCCAGGTCGAGCAGGACCACGTCGGGCGCGTGCGCCGCGGCGGCGCGAAGCGCCTCTTCGCCGGTGCCGGCCTCGGCCACCACCTCGACGTCTGCCGCTTCGAGCATGCCGCGCAGTCCCTCGCGGACCATCGGATGGTCGTCGACGAGCAGGACGCGCGTCGGATCAGGATGCCGGAGCGACGAGGCCATAGCGCAACGGCAGCTGGGCGTGGACGTGCGTTCCGCCTCCGGGCGCCGCCTCGACGACGCAGCTGCCGCCGAGAAGGCGCGCGCGCTCCCGCATGCTGGGCAGCCCCAGGCCCCGTACGCCGCCGGCGGCCGCGAGGCCCACGCCGTGGTCGCGCACGTCGAGATGGACGCGGTCGGTTTCCCGTGAGAGGACGACTTCGATCCGGGTGGTGCCGGCGTGCTTGCGCGCGTTCGACAGCGCCTCCTGGAGAATCCTGAGCGCCGCCGTCTCGACCGCTGGCGGCAGGCGCGCCGCGCCGAGGTTCTCCACGAGCTCGACCGACCAGCCGGTGTCGCGCGCAACCTCGTCGAGGCTCTGGCGCGCGGCGTCCGCGAGGCCGCCGGCATCCACCGCCACGGGCCGGAGCGCGGCCAGGATGCGACGAGTCTCGGCGATGGCCCGGCCGAGCCGATCGGCGGCAATCGCCGTCTCGCTCGCGGCCCGCTGCGCGTCGCGCGGCCAGAGGTCGGTCGCGGTGTCCAGGTGCTGCTTGGCGCTGACCACGAGCTGGGCCACGCCGTCGTGAACGTCGTAGGCGACGCGGCGGCGCTCGTCCTCCTGGGCGGCGATGACCTGCTCGACGAGCGAGGCGAGAGCGCGCTGCCGCGCGGTTTTCTCGCGCCAGGCCCTGAGTGCGATGCCGGTGGCGGCCACGATGAGGAGGACCTGGAGCGAGTGGATGAAGAGCGTGAGCCGAATCGACCCGCGGTAGGCCGGCTCCAGCAGGAGGATCTCCAAAACCTCCCAGGCGGCCATGACCGCGAACGTGCCGGCCAGGATCAGCTCGCGATAGTGACGGAGGGCGCTCCGGAAGGCATTCAGCATGGCGACTCGAAGTATCACGGCGCGATGGCCTTGCCAAGTCCGGACGCTCCGGCGGCGGCTCTGGCCGACCCGAGCCTCAATTGAGCACAGTCATAATTATTCTTGTCCGGCGGCTTCTTACGTGGCTTGATCTCAGATGCGGCTCGAGCGCGGGATCGCGCCCGACGGCGATGCGCAGCGCCGCGCACCGGTCCTCGGAGAAGCCAACGACGTGCGACATCGAAGACGCCTGCGTGAGGACAGGTGGAGGAGCAGGCGAATCCTGAGCCGCTTCGGCTCGCCGCACTGTGTCGAGCGCTTTGCCCTCACGCGACCTCGCGGTGTCGGAGGTGCTCGTGCACCGGCGTCGGGCCGCGCGTGCGGGAGCCTCCACCACCACATGCGCACGCTCACGCATCGCGTCTCGCCTCGCCTCGCGCACGGCGGCGCCGTTCGGCTCGTGTCGCGCGCGCCGCGACGGCGCGTGTCTTCGTCGCGCGCCGGGCGCGCGCAGGCGTGCGTGATTGGCCGCTTTTTCTTCGTCACGACGCCGTGCCGGGCAGGTACCCTGTTACGAGAATGCGGCTCACCGATCGGTTGACCGACGGCGTGCGGACGGCGCTCGCGAAGGCGGGTTTGCCCGAGCCCGACGCGTGCGCGTGGGAAGTCCCGCGCCAGGCGGAGCACGGCGACTACGCGACGAATGCGCCGATGATCCTGGCGCGCGTCGCGAAGCGCGCGCCGCGACAGATCGCCGACCTCGTCGTCAAGCACTTCCCGCCGATGCCCGAGGTCGAGCGCATCGAGGTCGCGGGGCCGGGGTTTCTCAACGTCTTCCTGGCGCCGGCGTGGTGCGCCGGCGCGCTCACGGAAATCCTCGGCGAGGGCGTCACGTACGGACGCGGCGAGAGCCAGGCCGGACGGCGCATCCGGCTGGAGTTCGTGTCGGCGAATCCCACCGGCCCGCTCGTCATCGTCAACGGGCGCGCGGCGGCCGTCGGCGACGCCCTCGCGCGCCTGCTCAGGAGCCAGGGCGCGTCGGTGGCGACCGAGTTCTACATCAACGACGCCGGCAATCAGTTCGAGGCGCTCGCGCGCTCGTTCGAGGCGCGCGTGAAGCAGGAGTTCGGCGTGCCGGCCGCGCTCCCCGAGAACGGCTATCCCGGTGAGTACCTCATCGATCTTGCGAAGACGTACCGCGCCGAGGGCGGCGGGCTCAGGGAGGGCGCGTCCGAGGCCGAGCGCCTCGAGCACTTCGGCCGCTACGCGGTCCGCCGCATCGTCGAGGGACAGCGGCGCACCCTGCGCGAGTACGGCGTCGAGTTCGATGTCTGGTCATCCGAGCACGACGTCCGCGAGCAGCACCTCCCGGAGCGCGTGCTGGCCGAGCTGGCGTCGCGCGGCCTCAGCTACGAGCAGGACGGCGCGCTCTGGTTCCGCTCGTCGGAGCACGAGGAGGTGGGCGACGACAAGGACCGCGTGCTTCGGCGGTCGAGCGGCGGCGTGACGTACTTCGGTGTCGACGTCGCGTATCACCACTACGTGAAGTTCGCGGGGACGGATCGCGTGATCAACCTGCTCGGTCCCGATCACCACGGCTACGTGGCGCGTATGCGCGCCGCGATGCAGGCGCTCGGCCACCCGCCGGAGGCGTTCGAAGTCCTGATCGTGCAGCTGGTGACGTTGTTGCGTGACGGACAGCCCGTGCGCATGTCCAAGCGGCGCGGCGAGTTCGTGCTGATGGAGGAATTGCTCGAAGAGGTCGGCCGCGACGCCGCCCGCTTCACGTTCCTCACGCGCCGGCACGATAGCCCGCTCGAGTTCGATCTGGCGGTGGCGACGCGGCAGTCGAACGAGAATCCCGTCTACTACGTGCAGTACGCCCACGCGCGGATTCGCTCGATCTTCCGTCAGGCGGCGGAGCAGGGGATCGCGGTCGCGCGCGCGGCCGACGTCGACACGAGCCCGCTCGTCGAGCCGGCCGAGCTGGCGCTCATCAAGCTGCTCCTGCAATTCCCCGAGATCGTCGGCGGCGCGACCCGGGCGCTCGAGCCGCACCGGGTCGCCTACTGGCTGCAGGAGCTGGCGGCCGCCTTTCACGGGTGGTATCGAAACCATCGGGTCATCCAGGACGACGCCCGCCTCATGCAGGCGCGGATGGCCCTCTGCGCGGCGGTTGACACCGTGATCCGCAACGGTCTCGAGCTCCTGGGCGTGGGCGCCCCGGAGAGCATGTAGTGGCGCGAGGACGCTCGCGGCGCGGCGGCAGCCGCATCGCCACCGTCCTGTTTCTGGTGGGCTGCTCCGGCGTTCTCGCCGTCACGTTCATGCTCGGCGTCGTGACCGGGCGCTTCTGGCCGCGCTCTCCGTCGGTCCCGATCTCCGTCGTCGCCAGGGGCACGAAGGAGCCGTCGCGGCCGGCCGAGCCCGCTCCGGCGTTGACCTTCTATCAGGAGCTGACCGCTCCGTTGTCGTCGCCGCCGCCGCCCAAGCCGTCCCGGGCGCCGCGCGTGGAGCCGCCGCGCGTCGACACGCCGCGCCCCGAATCTCCGCGTGTCGAGAAGAGCGACAAGCCGGACGCCGCGCCGAAGGCCGACGCCGTCGCGGCCGCCCCGGCGAAGCCCGCGGCGGGCCAGACGACGTTCACCGTGCAGGTCGCCGCGTACAAGGCCAAGGACCCCGCCGACGCCCTGCGGGCGAAGCTGGTCGCCGCGGGCTACGAGGCGTACGTCGTCCAGGTGGACACGCCCGGGAGCGCCCGGTACCGCGTCCGCGTCGGCTCCTTCACCGCGCGGGAGCCCGCGCAGCAGGTCGCCGACCGGATCGTCGGCGAACGGTCGCTTCCGGCGTTCGTGACGTCACGGTGAGATGGGCCTGCCGCAGCCGGGCCGAGTGCTCGTCGCCGAAGGCGAGCTCGCGGCGCGCGTGGCCGAGCTGGGGCGCGCGATCGCGCGCGACTACGCGCGGGCCAATCCGGTGCTGGTCGGCGTCCTCCATGGCGCGATCCCGTTCTTCGCCGACCTCATGCGCCGACTCCCGATCGATCTCACCGTCGACTTCGTGCGCGCCTCGAGCTACGGCGCGGGCACGACGACCTCGGGCGCGGTGCGTCTCGTCGTCGACCTGACGGTGGACATCGCGGACCGAGACGTCCTCATCGTCGACGACATCGTCGACACGGGCCTGACGCTCGCCGCGCTGAAGCGGGCGTTCGAAGCGCGCGGGCCGCGCAGCGTGCGCACGTGCGTGCTCCTCGACAAGGGCAGCCGGCGGCTGGCGGACGTCGCGATCGACTATGTCGGGTTCTCGATCCCCAACGTGTTCGTCGTGGGCTACGGCCTGGACTACGACGGGCTCTACCGCAACCTGCCCCACGTCGCCGCGCTCGACGGCGTCTGACGCGCCGCTCCGTCCCTTGGCACCGGTGTATAATGGCCCGGCGGCCATGAACCAGGTCTACAAGAACCTCGCCCTCTGGATGGTGATCGGCCTCATCGTCATCCTCCTGTTCACCGTGTTCCAGGGCGCGCAGCAGGGCGGGCAGGAGCAGCCCAACTTCTCCGAGTTCCTCAAGGCCCTGGATCAGGGCCGGGTCGAGTCGGTCGTCATTCGCGGCAACCTCGTGTCCTACACGCTCAAGGACTCGGCGCAGACCCAGCGGACGTACATCGTCGAGTACCCGGACCTCGTGAAGACGCTCAAGGATCGCGGCGTCCGCATCGCCGTGAAGCCGCCCGACACCAATCCCTGGTACGCGATCTTCCTGCAGTGGGTGCCCATGCTGCTCTTCATCGGCGTCTGGGTCTTCTTCATGCGCCAGATGCAGGGGGGCGGCGCCAAGGCGCTCAGCTTCGGCAAGGCGCGGGCGCGGCTCATCTCCGAGAAGCAGAACAAGGTCACTTTCCAGGACGTCGCCGGCGTCGACGAGGCCAAGGAAGAGCTGCGGGAGATCATCGATTTCCTGAAGGACCCGCAGAAGTTCCAGAAGCTCGGCGGGAAGATCCCGAAGGGCGTCCTCCTGGTCGGACCGCCCGGCACCGGCAAGACACTCCTGGCCAAGGCCATCGCCGGCGAGGCGAACGTGCCGTTCTTCTCCATCTCGGGCTCTGACTTCGTGGAGATGTTCGTGGGCGTGGGCGCCTCGCGGGTCCGCGACCTGTTCGAGCAGGGGAAGAAGCACGCGCCGTGCATCATCTTCATGGACGAGATCGACGCCGTCGGCCGCCACCGCGGGGCCGGGCTCGGCGGCGGCCACGACGAGCGCGAGCAGACCCTCAATCAGCTCCTGGTCGAGATGGACGGCTTCGAGACCAACGAGGGCGTCATCCTGATCGCCGCCACCAATCGCCCCGACGTTCTCGATCCGGCGCTGCTGCGGCCGGGACGGTTCGATCGGCAGGTGGTCGTGCCCAGACCCGACGTGAAGGGACGCGAGGAGATCCTGCGCGTGCACTCCCGGCGGATCCCGCTGGCGCCCAACGTCGAGCTGAAGGTGCTCGCGCGGGGGACCCCGGGCTTCTCGGGCGCCGATCTGGCGAACCTCGTGAACGAGGCGGCGCTGCTGGCGGCGCGCCAGAACAAGAAGCTCGTCGAGATGTCCGACTTCGAGAGCGCCAAGGACAAGGTCCTGATGGGCGTGGAGCGGCGCTCGATGATCATCAGCGACGCCGAGAAGCGGACGATTGCCTATCACGAGGCCGGGCACACGCTCGTCGCCGACGTGCTGCCGGGCACCGACCCGGTGCACAAGGTGACGATCATCCCGCGCGGCCGTGCCCTCGGCCTGACGCAGCAGCTGCCGGTCGACGACAAGTACAACTACTCGAGGGACTACCTGGTCAACCGCATCACGATCCTGCTCGGCGGGCGAGCCGCCGAGGAGGTCGTGCTCAACCAGCAGACGACCGGCGCCGGTGACGATCTCGAGAAGGCCACCGAGATGGCGCGCAAGATGATCTGCGAGTGGGGCATGTCGGACAAGCTCGGGCCCCTGACCTTCGGCAAGAACGAGGAGCACATCTTCCTCGGCCGCGAGGTAGCCCGCCAGAAGGACTACAGCGAGGCGACCGCGCTCCTCATCGACTCCGAGATCAAACGGATCGTGATGGACGCCGCGAGCCGCGCCAAGCAGATCCTCCAGGACAACATCGAGAAGCTCCACGCGCTGGCGCGCGCCCTGCTCGAGCGCGAGACCCTCGACGGTGAGGAGATCGCCCGCATCCTCCGCACCCGTCCCTTCCAGGAAGCCGCGTCGCCCGCGTAGCGGCTCTCGGCTCGATTTGGCGCGTCGAGCCGTCCTCGCCGGTGTCTCGCTCGGGAGCGGTCTCTCGGTCGGGGTCATGGGCGTTCTCAACGTCAGTCCCGAGTCCTTCCACGCCGGCTCCGTGCACGCCGCCGCCGATCTGCTGGGCGCCGCCCTCGCCATGGTCGAGGCCGGCGCCGTCCTGATCGACGTCGGCGCCCGATCCACGGCGCCTTACCTCGACACCGCGATCACCGACGAAGAAGAGCGCGCGAGGCTCGCCCGAGCGATCGAAGTGCTGGCGCCGAAACTCCCGGTCCCGATCTCGGCTGACACAAGCCGCCCGGGCCCAGCCCGCGCCGCACTCGAGGCCGGCGCCCGGATCATCAACGACGTGTCGGGCCTCCGCGACCCGACCCTCGCATCGCTCGTCGCTGAGCGGGGCGCTGGCGTCATCCTCATGGC
>QHSM01000102.1 GCA_003221595.1 Candidatus Rokuibacteriota bacterium
CGAGCTTGTGCTGGAGGCGTTCGAGGGCTACTGGCGCAAGAGCCCGAGCGTGAAGCGGCTGGTGCTGCGCACGATCCCCGACCCGGCCACGCGGCTGGCCGCGCTCAAGCGCGGCGAAGCCGACATCGCCTTCTCGATGATCGGCGAGCTGGGCGACGAGGTGCGGCGGACGCCCGGGCTCACGGTGAAGGCCGTTTACCCGTCGACCCACTGGCTGTCCTTCGTCGATCAGTGGGACCCGAAGTCGCCGTGGCACGATCGCCGGGTGCGGCTCGCCGCGAACCTCGCCATCGATCGCCGCGCCATCGATCAGGCCCGGACGGGCGGCCTCTCGAGGATCACCTACAGCATCATCCCGAGCTCCTTCGATTTCTTCTGGCAGCCCCCGGCGTATGCCTTCGATCCCGCCGGCGCGAAGCGGCTTCTCGCCGAGGCCGGCTACGCCGGCGGATTCGATGCCGGGGAATACTTCTGCGACATGACCTCGGCGGACGCGGCCGAGGCGATGATCGGCTACCTGCAGGGCGTGGGAATCCGCGCCAAGCTCCGTCCGCTCGAGCGCGCGGCCTTCAACAAGAGCATCGCCGAGAAGAAGCTCAAGAACCTCGTGCAGATCATCGGCGGCTCCTTCGGGAACGCCGCCACGCGCCTCGAGGCTTACGCGGTCTCGGGCGGACAGTTCGCCTCCGGCGGCTACCCGGACGTCGACGGCCTCTTCCGCGAGCAGGTGGGAGAGCTCGATCGCGGCAAGCGCGCGGCGATGCTGCAGCGGGTCCAGCAGCTCGTGGCGGAGAAGGCGATGGTGGCGCCGATGTACGAGCTGGCCTTCGTCAACGGCGTCGGCCGGCGCGTGGACGAATCCGGCCTCGGGCTCATCGCCGGCTACGCCTTCTCGGCACCCTACGAGGACTTGAAGCTCAAGGCGAAGTAGCCTACTCTCGCGCCACCTGACGTCCCGTTCGATTCGCCCGGCGGAGGGCCGAACCGATGAGCGCGACCAAGACCCCGTTGTCCGAGATCATCTCGATCAGCGACCTCCCGTGGCAGGAGCGGCAGCCCGGCGTCCGGGCCAAGAGCCTCTGGGCCGATCCGGCGACCAAGCGGCAGGCGGTGCTGAGCCGCATCGAGGCGGGCGCCAAGCTGCCGCTGCATCGGCACGTCGGTGACGAGCTGCTCTTCGTCGTGGAGGGCGCCCTCTCCGACGACTTCGGCACGGTGACGGCCGGGAACATGGGCTATCGACCGAACGGCTGTGTCCACACCGTATCGACGGCGAACGGGGCGACGGTGCTGGCGATCCTCACCGGCGGCGTCGAGCCCCTGTCGCAGCGCGAGAGCGGGCCGGCGTCGCAGATCTTCACGCTGTGCGATCTGCCCTGGATCGACGCGCGCCCGGGTGTGCGCCAGAAGCGCATCTGGGAGGACAAGGCGGGCGAGCGTCGCGCGATCCTGACGCGCTTCGAGCCCGGCGCCACGCTCCCGCGCCATCGTCACGTCGGCGACGAGCTGATCTTCGTCATCGAGGGCGCCAACGCGGACGAATCCGGTCCGGTGACGACCGGTAACATGAACTACCGGCCGAACGGCTGCGTGCACACGGTGACGACGAAGAACGGCGTGACGATGCTGGCCGTGGTCTGGGGTCGCACGGAGCCGGTCTAGAGAGCCGCCGCCGTGACGCTGATGGGGCGTTCTCCGCGCCCTACGAGGATGTGACGCTGAAAGGAAAATAAACTCCGCAAACAGGGAGGCTTCCATGAGAAGCGTTCGAGGCCTCTTCGTTCCGTTCCTCGTTCTGGCCCTCTTGATGTCTGCAGTCTCGTCGAGCGGTGCTTCGGAAGCGCCCGCGGGTCAGATGACCTGGGCCGTTCACATCTCGCTCGCTCCCACCTGGTTCGACCCGGCGGAGACCTCTGGAATCATCACGCCGTTCATGGTGCTGTACGCCCTGCACGACGCCGTGCTGAAGCCGCTGCCGGGCCAGCTGATGACGCCGAGCCTGGCGGAATCCTGGAGCATGTCCCCCGACGGACTCGTCTACGAGTTCGTGCTTCGCAAGGGAGTGAAGTTCCACAACGGCGAGCCCGTCACCGCCGAGGACGTGAAGTTCTCGTTCGAGCGCTACCGGGGCGCCTCGGCCAAGCCGCTCAAGGACAGCGTGGCAACGATCGAGTCACCGGACCCCGGGCGTGTCCGCATTCGGCTCAAGCGGGCCTGGCCCGACTTCATGACCTTCTATGCCGGCGCCACCGGGGCCAGCTGGATCGTGCCGAAGAAGTACGTCGAGAAGGTGGGTGACGAGGGCTTCAAGAAGGCGCCGATCGGCGCCGGTCCGTACCGGTTCGTCTCCTACTCACCGGGCATCGAGCTGGTGGTCGAGGCTTTCGACCAGTACTGGCGCAAAACGCCGAGCGTGAAGCGGCTCGTCTTGAAGTCGATCCCGGACGAGGCCACGCGTCTGGCCGCGCTCAAGCGCGGCGAGGTCGACATCGCCTACGGGATCCGCGGCGCGCTCGCCGAGGAGCTCCGGCGCACGCCGGGGCTGACGCTCAAGCCCAACGTCGGTCAGGCCACGTTCTGGGTCAACTTCCCCGACCAGTGGGACGCGAAGTCGCCGTGGCACGACCGGCGCGTGCGCCTGGCCGCGAACTACGCGATCGACCGGCAGGCGATCAACCAGGCGGACGCGCTGGGACATTCGAAGATCACGTGGAGCATCGTGCCCTCGAGCTTCGAGTTCTACTGGCAGCCGCCCGGCTACTCCTACGATCCGGTCAAGGCCAAGCAGCTCCTGGCCGAGGCCGGCTACCCCAACGGCTTCGATGCCGGGGACTACTTCTGCGATGCCGCGATCACCTACGTCGGCGAGCCCGTGGTCAACTACCTCAACTCGGCCGGCATCCGCGTGAAGCTCCGGCCGATCGAGCGAGCGGCCTTCTTCAGAGGGTGGTCGGAAAAGAAGCTCAAGGGGCTCATCCAGGGCGGCAGCGGCGCCTTCGGCAACGCGGCGACGCGCATCGAGGCGTTCATCGCCGCCGGCGGCAGCTACGTGTCCGGGAGCTACAAGGACATCGACGGGCTCTTCCTGGAGCAGGCGAACGAGCTCGACGCCCGGCGGCGCGAGGCGGCGCTGCACCGGATCCAGCAGCTCATCCATGAGAAGGCGATGATCGCGCCCATCTGGCTGAACGCCGGATTGAACGGGTCCGGGCCTCGGGTGGAGGAGGCGGGCATCGGCCTCATCGCCGGGTACGCCTTCTCGGCCCCGTACGAAGACGTGAGGCTCAAGGGAAAGTGATGCGCTCCGCCGCCCTCCTGGTCGCCGTCCTCGCCGTCGTCCTCGTCGGCGCGTGGGCCGCCGCGCCCGAGGCGCGCGCCGAAGCGCCCGCCGGTCAGATGACCTGGGCCGTGCACACGACCCTGGTGCCGTCCTGGTTCGATCCCGCCGAGACCATCCAGGGCACGCCGTTCATGGTTCTCATGGCGACCCACGACGCGCTCGTGAAGCCGATGCCCGGAAAGAGCATGGCGCCCAGTCTCGCCGAATCGTGGAGCGTCTCGGCCGACGGCGTCGTCTACGAGTTCGTGCTGCGCAAGGGAGTGAAGTTCCACAACGGCGAGCCCGTCACCGCCGAGGACGTGAAGTTCTCGTTCGAGCGCTACCGCGGCACCCTGGCCAGGACCTTCAGGGAGAAGGTGCTGGCGGTCGAGATTCCCGATCCCGGCCGCGTCCGGTTCCGGCTCAAGCAGCCGTGGCCCGACTTCATGACCTACTACGGGACGCGGACGACCGGCGCCGGGTGGATCGTGCCGAAGAAGTACGTCGAGAAGGTGGGCGACGACGGCTACAAGAAAATGCCGATCGGCGCCGGCCCCTATCGGTTCGTCTCGTTCACGCCCGGCGTCGAGCTGGTGCTGGAGGCCTTCGAGCAGTACTGGCGCAAGGTCCCGAACGTGAAGCGCCTCGTCTTGCGGGTCATTCCCGACCACGCCACGCGGCTGGCGGCGCTCAAGCGCGGCGACGTCGACATCGTCTACCTGATCAGCGGCGAGCTGGCCGGCGAGGTCCGCCGAACGCCCGGGCTCACGTTGAAGGCGGTGTTCCCGTCCAACCACTGGCTGATCTTCGCCGATCAGTGGGATCCGAAGTCGCCCTGGCACGACCAGCGGGTGCGGCTGGCCGCCAATCTGGCGATCGATCGCAACACCCTCAACGAGGCCGCCACGCTCGGACTGTCGAAGATCACCGGCAGCATCGTGCCGTCGAGCTTCGACTTCTACTGGCCGGCGCCCCCGTACCCCTACGATCCGTCCCGAGCGCGGAAGCTGCTCGCCGAGGCGGGCTATCCGAACGGCTTCGACGCCGGCGAGTTCTACTGCGACCTTCAGGTTTGCAGCTGGGGCGAGGCGATGCTCACCGACCTGAAGGCCGTGGGCATCGCGCTCAAGCTGCGCCCGCTCGAGCGGGCAACGTTCTTCAAGGGTGTCGCGGAGAAGCGGTACCGGAACCTCTCGTACCTCTTTCTCGGCTCGTCGGGAAATGCGGCCACGTGGCTGGAGTCGATCGCCGTCACCGGCGGCACGTATGCCTACGGAGGCTACCCTGACATCGACGGGCTCTTCCGGGAGCAGGCGGCCGAGGTCGATCGGGCGAAGCGTGAGACGATGCTCCATCGGATGCAGCAGCTCATCTATGAACGGGCGATGTTCGCGCCGGTCTGGGACTTCGCCTTTCTCCACGGTGTGGGGCCGCGCGTGGAGGAATCCGGGCTCGGCCTCCTCAGCGCCTGGGGGTTCTCCGGGCCCTACGAGGACGTTAAGCTGAAGGGTAAGTGACCCATGGGTTTTGAAGAGCAGCGCCGGGAGTACGCGGCTGGGCTCAGGGCGGCCGCCGAGCAGCGCTTCGGCGCCGCACGCGCCGAGGCGCTGGCGCAGACGATCGAGGACGTCGCGGGCTGGATGGCCGAGGTCGCGGCCTTCCCCGTCGCCGCCGACGAGCCGCCGGCCTTCTACGCGGAGCCGGCGTCGTGAGCCTGCATACGCTGGACGCCGGCGACGCCGCCCGGGCGATCCGGGAAAAGGTCCTCTCGCCGGTCGATCTGGTCGAGGCGCTCCTGGAGCGCATCGCGCGGATCGACGGGCGCGTCCAGGCATGGGCGCTGGTCGACGGCGTCGCCGCCCGCGCGGCGGCTCGGCGGGCGGCTGACGAGGCCGCGCGAGGCGTCTTCCGCGGGCCGCTCCACGGCGTGCCGTTCGGCGCCAAGGACATCTTCTACAGTGCCGGCCTTCGCACCGAGGGCGGCTCGAAGGTCATGGCCGGCTTCGTCCCGGAGTACGACGCGACCGCGGTGGCGCGGCTCAAGGCCGCCGGCGCGATCCTGCTCGGCAAGCTCCACACCACGGAGTTCGCGACCTCCGATCCGGCGCCCACGCGCAACCCGTGGAATCTCGCCTGCACGCCCGGCGGCTCCTCCAGCGGCTCGGCGGCCGCCGTGGCCGCGCGTATGATCCCGCTGGCGCTCGGCACCCAGACGATCGGCTCGAACGTCCGGCCCGCGTCCTACTGCGGGCTGGTCGGGCTCAAGCCGACGTTCGGCCGGATCGGCACGCGCGGCGTGATGGCGCTCAGCTACACCCAGGACCACGTCGGGCTCATGGCCCGGAGCGTCGAGGACGCCGCCCTCGGGCTCTCGATCGTCGCCGGTCACGATCCAGACGATCCCAGCTCGTCGCGCGCGCCGGTGCGCGACAATCTTGCGGCCCTCACGCGCCGGCGCGCGCCGCGCGTCGGCGTGCTGCGCGAGTTCTTCGAGCGCGCCGTTCCCGAGGTCGCCGACGTCACGGCGCAGGCGGTCAGGCGGCTGGCGCGCGCCGGCGCCGCCGTGGAGGAGGCCAAGCTGCCGCCGACGTTCCAGGTGGCCCACGCCGCGGCCTACGTGATCACGCGGAGCGACACCGCGAGCATCCACGCCGAGCGATTCGCCCAGAAGGCCGACCTCTACCGGCCGGCCATCCGGAGCTCGATCGAGATGGGGATGCTGATCCCGGGCGATCTCTACGTGCGGGCGCTCCGGATCCGCAGCCAGTTCCGCCGGGAGCTGCAGCCGCTCCTCAATCGCTACGACGTGCTGCTGACGCCCACCACGCCGGCGCCGGCCCCCGAGGGCATGGCGACGGGCGATCCCCAGTTCCAGATCGCGTGGTCGCTGAGCGGCCTGCCGTCGATCACGGTACCCTGCGGTCTCACGACGTCCGGGCTGCCGCTCGGGATCCAGCTCGTGAGCAGAAACTACACCGAAGCCTCACTGCTCTCGGCGGCGGCGTGGTGCGAGGATATCCTCGGCCGCGCCTCGGCGCCGGAGCTCTAAGGAGAACGTTCATGAGCGAGTTCCTCGGGCAGGCGGTCGAGCTCCTGGCGGCCGGCGACTGGAAGCAGGCGCACGAGATCGTCCAGAAGGACAAGTCGACGCTGTCGTCGTGGATTCACGGGATCGTGCACATCCTCGAGGGTGACCTCGACAACGCGCGCGGCTGGTACAAGCGGGCCGAGCGCGCGTTCCCCGGAGCGGAGGCGGCACAGGCGGAGATCGCCGCCGCCCGCCGGGCGGTCGAGAGCGCCCCCGACCACGCCTGATGTATAGTGCGGGCGCCGCGGGCGTCCGCGAGGTGACTTGAGGAGGCGGGCCATGGCGAACAAGGGAAACATCCTGGTCGGGACCGTTGGTCAAGGCGTCATGCTGAGCGCCGATGACGGAGAGAGCTGGACCCGGGCCGGCGTGCGCCAGGGCATGCACTCCGACTGCATCGTCCGGGCGCTCCGTGAGGACGCGCACCACCCGGAGGTCGTCTACGCGGGCACCGACATGGGGCTCTACCGGAGCGACGACCGCGGGATGAAGTGGCGCCTGCTCGACAACCCGATGAAGGGCTCGGTCGTCTGGAGCGTGGCGATCGATCCGATCGATCCGGCGATCATGTTCGCCGGCACCGGCACGCCGAGCAAGCCGGGAATCTTCCGGTCCACCGACGCCGGGAAGAGCTGGGGAGCGCTGCGCGTGGCGATCGCCGACGACTGTCCCAACGTCGGGATCCCCCGGCCCACGGGCATCGCGGTCGACCCGACCAACGACCGGAACGTGTGGGTCGGCCTCGAGGTCGATGGCGTTCGCTACAGCACCGACGGCGGCGACACGTGGGCCCGGGTGAACGGCCAGATTCCGAACCAGGACGTCCACAACGTGCTGGTCGTCGAGGGCCCGCCCAAGACCGTGTTCACGGTGGTCAACGACGACATCTGGCGCAGCACCGACGACGGCAAGACGTGGCACGCGGCGCGCGCCCGCGAGGTCTTTCCGTGGCACTATCCCCGCGGCATCGCGGTCAAGCCGAACGATTCGCGCACGGTGTTCCTGACCCTGGGCGACTCCACGCCGGGCCGCATCGGGACGATGATGCGCTCGCGAGACGCCGGCGCGACCTGGGAGAGCCTGAAG
>QHSM01000676.1 GCA_003221595.1 Candidatus Rokuibacteriota bacterium
TTCGTTCAGCTACTGGATGCGCTCGGACCTGACGATACCCGACGTGATCGAGTCCCGGCTGAGCCAGAGAACCGGTCTCAAGGTCGTGAACCTGAATTTTGCGCGCGGCACCTACGGGGTGCTGCAGATGCTGACGCTGGCCGCCGAGATGTACCCGGTCCTCAAGCCCGATCTCATCGTCGTCCAGCTCATCAGCGACGACCTGACGCGCGGGCGCTGGTGGACACGCGAGGCGGTCATCGACGGCCGGCCGCGGGCGCAGATCTCTCCGCGCCCGGACGACTTCGACGACCCCCGGATCACCAACGAGCAGGACGTCGTGGATGGGCGGGCGACCGAGGCCTGGTGTCGCGGACAGCTCGGCGCTCAGCAACCGGATGCGGTCGTGAAGGATTCGGTCGGCTACTACCGCGCCTATCTCCGCGCGAAGGGAATCGGCTTCGAGCCCTTTTCGCCGACGAAGTCGTACCTGATCGACGCCGTGTGGAGCACCCTCTTCGATCGGCCCTTCTACTCGCAGACGGCGCTGAGCCTGATTCCCCGCGTGACGGCGAAGGAATTCCTGGCCGATCCGGGCTACCATGACGCGGTGCAAAAGCTGACGCGGTCCGGTGTGCCGCTGGTTCTGGTGCATCTGCCGAACAAGGCGGAGATCGTCGTCGGCCGCCCGTTCCGAGGACGGGAAGCGGAGGCGATCTGGATCCAGCTCGAGAAGGATCTCGGCATGCGGATCGTGACGCTCGCGGCACTGGAGAATCGGCCGGCCGCGCCGGCGAACATCGACCTGCAGCCCAACAACGCACACCCGAGCCTCGACGGCATCAGGTTCTACGGTGAATACGTCGCGGCGGTGATCGAGCCTCGCGTGAAGCGCCGGTAGGCAGTGCCTGGACCTGTGAACGAGGACGACGAGATCAGGCAGCTCCTGCGCGACATCCGCGATGCTCAGCGCGAGCACGGCGCCGAGTATCGGCGCGTGACGGAGCGCCTGGTCGAGCTGCAAGAGCGCGCGGTCACGCAGCAGGAGCAGCTCGGCGGTCTCTACCGGCGCCTGGTGCGGGTCGGCGGAGGCCTCGTGGCCGTTCTGCTGGCCCTGCTCCTCTTCCTGGTGCTCATCTACTACCTGCTCTCCGGGTGGTCGCGCTATCTCTTCGGCGTCTAATGCTAGGATCTCCCCGATGATCGGCGAGGCGCATCCCAGGCTCGGCGGCGAGCGGTTCGTGAAGGGCAGCGGGCGGTTCGTGGAGGACGTGCGCGCGCCGGGCATGCTGCACGCCGCGGTGCTCCGCTCGCCGCACGCGCACGCTCGCCTGATCTCGATCGACACGAAGCGCGCCCGCGATCTTTCCGGCGTCCAGGCGGTCCTCACCGCCGCCGACGTCCCGCCGACCGCGATCATCCCCAGCCGGGTGCCCGCTCCCAAGGGAACCGAGAAGTATCTGCAGCCGGCCATCGCCCGCGACGTCGTCCGGTTCGTGGGATCGTCTACCAGCCGCTCCCGGCGTGCCCCTCCACCGCCGAGGCCCTCGGACCGGGGGCGGCCCGGCTCTTCGCCGGTACCGATTCCAACAACGTGGCGACGATCACCATGCGCGTGGGCGATGTCGACTCGGCCCTCGCGGGCGCGGCGCTCGTGCTCCGGGAGCGGTTCGCCTACCCGCGGCAGACCGCCGCCGCCCTCGAGACGCGCGGGCTCGTCGCGGTGCCGCCCGACCCGCGCGGCGGCGAGCTGCACCTGATCGGCTCGACCAAGTGCATCCACATCAACCGGACGATCCTGGCGCCGATTTTCGGGATTCCGCTCGGCGCCCTGCGTCTCACCGAGGTGGACGTGGGCGGCGGCTTTGGAGTCCGCGGCGAGCTCTATCCCGAGGACATCCTGGTGCCGCTCGCCGCCATGAAGCTGGGTCGACCCGTGAAGTGGATCGAGAGCCGGCGCGAAAACCTGATGGCGGCCAACCACGCGCGCGAGGTCGCCTACGAGATCGAGATCGGCTTCGACCGGGACGGGCGGATCCTCGGCATCCGGACGGTGATCCACGCCGACATCGGCGCCTATGTCCGGACGGCCGCGCTGGTCCCCGCGGAGTTCGGCGCCGCTCTGCTCCCCGGCCCCTACCGCGTGCCGAGCTACGCGTGCGACCTCTGGTCGGTCGTGACCAACAAGACGCCGGCCGGCACGCTGC
>QHSM01000677.1 GCA_003221595.1 Candidatus Rokuibacteriota bacterium
CCAGAAGAGCGTCCGCGCAAGCAGCGCGTCGGTCCCGCCCACCAGCCCGAGCGACCACGGGAGGAGCATGAACAGCATCTCCGCCGCGAGGCCCAGCGACGCGATGCTCCACATCGCGAACGTGACGAGCGACATGAACGCCGCCAGCGGCGTCGGCACGCCGGCGTTCCGTGCGCGCCAGGCGCGCCAGCTCACCACCAGGTTCAGCGTGACCAGCCACGTCCCGGCGACCACCAGCGTGAGCCCGAGATAGAAGGCCCAGTGCGCCTTGAGCGGCGGGTAGAAGGTGAACATCACGGTCGCCGCGTTGCCGACGAGCGGAATCGCCGCCAGCACGAGGCCGGCCGCCATGATCCAGAACGTCCACCACGCGAGCCGCGGGCAGGCCAGCGGCGCGCCGAGCGCGCGGCTGAAGATGAACGGCACGAATCCGCAGATGAAGAACGTCGTGAACACCAGGGCATTCAACACGCCGTGCATCGACACGCTGTGATAGTGCGAGCGGACGAACGGCGCCAGCGACGGGTAGATCTCGACGCCCGCGTACTCGAGCGCCTGAAAGATGCCGGTCGTCACGCCGCCGAAGAGCGCGACGAGCGCGACGATGAGGTTGGCGGCGGCCAGGCGGCGCTCCAGCCCGGTCATCGCTTCGCCTCCACGATGATCTTGCCGGCCATCGTGTGGTGGGCCACGCCGCAGTACTCGTGACAGATGATGGGATACTCGCCGGGCGTATCGAAGCGCGCCTGGGCGTGGGAAATCTGCCCGGGCAGCAGCATCACGTTGACGTTGTGGCGGGGCACCAGGAGACCGTGCACGAGGTCCCGGCTGGTCGCCCAGAAGTGGACCGTCGAGCCCGCAGGGACGCGAATCTCGTTGGGAGCGAACGACCAGATCTGCCCCGTGAGCCGGACCTCGTACTGCCCGGGCGCGATCTCGGTCACGCCGGGCTCCTTGAAGAGCGGGTGCTCGGCGACCTTCGTCGAGTCGATGCGCCCGCGATCACCGACCACGGTGATGCCGGCGCCGAGCGCCGTCACCGCCAGCGCGGTGAGCATGCTGATCGGCAGCGCGATGCTCGGCAGGATCCAGGCGAGCTCCCACAGGTACACCGTCGACGGTCGACGCGCGGCCATGGGTCAGCTCCTCCAGATCCGCAGATAGGTGTTGGTCCAGAACACGGCGAGCACGAGCAGGTAGATGAGGATGAAGAGGAGCGCACCCCACGGCCGGGGCTCGTCGTCGTGCACCGGGTCGTCCACGGTCGTCCTCCTTCCGGCTCCGGCAACTCTACCAGGGTACGCCGCGCCTCAGTCGCCGGATTTCGGGCCCCCGCCCGGGCCGGCATGCTCGCCCATGGACAGCGCCACGAGCCGGGCCACGGTGATGGCGATGTAGAGCTGCCCGCTCACCGCGTCCAGCGCGGCCAGCGTTCCGGCGAGCGCGGTCACCGGCGTCACGTCGCCGTAGCCGAGCGTCGCGAGCGTCACGAACGAGAAGTAGCGGTAGCGCAGCGGGCCCGGCGCCGTCCATGCCGTGTCGGCGGGAAAGCGGAAGGAGCCGGGCGCCACGCCGTCGAGCGTCTCGAAGAGCTTCGCCCATGCGAGCCCGATCAGGATGTACACGCAGATCGCGCCGACGATACGATCGCCCACCGGCCGGTGCGGGCGCATGACGGCGGTATACACGAGCCAGACGACGAGGCCGGCGAAGATGCCGACGACCGTGCCCGCCATCAGCGGCACGTGCCGGAGCGGCAGCGTGAGGTCCGCGAGGGCCAGGCAGATCACCAGGACGGCGAGCACGATCGTGCCGAGCCAGCGCTGCCCTCGCGACCGCAGCTCGAGCACCGCGACGACGACCGTCACCGCCAGCAGGACGAACTCGACGAGCAGTGCGCGGCGGAGGCTCGTGGTCGCCGCGGTACCGACCAGGAACAGGCACAGCGCCCCCAGCAGCAGTCGGAAGCGCCCCGGCGCCAGTACGTCGCTGGTCCCCATCGCCATGCCGTAGAGATTCGTGACGCCGCGCGGCTCCGGCTATGAGACCTAGGTCGCA
>QHSM01000103.1 GCA_003221595.1 Candidatus Rokuibacteriota bacterium
GGGCTCGAGGACGTAGTGGTCGTTGATCTGCAGCAGCGTCACGTGAACGAGGTCGGCGTCGGGAGCCCGGCCGCCGAGCGCGGCGCAGGCGGCGAGGGCGACCGCGATGACGCCGAGCGCGGCGCCCGCCCATGAGCGTCTCATCGAGCCCGCATGCTAGCAGACCCGGCGCGTCGGCGACTCTTCCGCGGCGAGCGGCGCCAGGAACTCGATCGCGCGGCGCTCGACCCACGACCGGACACGCCACGGCCATCCCCCTTCGATGAACCCGGCGTGGCCGCCGCGCGGCGGAAACTCGGCGTGGACCGATGGGGGCAGATCCGCGACGCGCGGCAGCGCTTCGCGCGGCACGATCGGATCGTCGAGGGCATTGACGAGCAGGGTCGGCCGGCGAATGCGCGGCAGGTATGGTCCAGAAGACGACCGTCGCCAGTAGTCGTGCTCGTCGGCGAACCCGTTGAGCGGCGCCGTGACCAGGTGATCGTAGCCGGCGAAGGTCCGGGTGCGGCGCACCAGGGAGAGATCGACCATGCGACCCAGCTCCGGATCGCGGGCGGCCTTGTCGATCACCTTGGCCCGCATCGTCCGCAGGAAATTCGCCGCGTAGACCCAGCGGCGCGGGGCCTGATCGAGCACGCGCGCGCACGACGCGAGATCGAAGGGTGCGGAGATCGCCACCGCCCCGACGACCTCGGCCGGCGCCCCGGGTCCGCGCTCGCCCAGCCACTTCAAGAGGACGTTGCCGCCGAGGGAGACGCCGACGATCCCGAGCCGCAGGCTCCGCTCGCGACCGGCCAGAAGCCCGACCACCTCGTCGAGGTCGTCGGTGTGCCCCGAATGATAGAACGGGAGGCGCCGGTTCAGCTCCCCGCTGCACGAGCGGAAGTTCAGCGTGACGGCGCGCCAGCCGCGGGCGACGGCATGACGCATGAGCCCGACGGCGTAGTGCGACTGCGACGAGCCCTCCAGGCCGTGGAGGACCAGGACCAGCGGCGCGCCGGGCGGCGTGGCGTCGGCCCAGTCGAGATCGACGAAGTCACCGTCGCGGGTGGCGATCCGCTCCCGCCGCGACCGGATGCGGTCGCGGCGGAAGAGCGGACCCCAGACGGTCTGGACGTGCGCGTTCCGGCACCACCACGGGGGCCGGAACGCGGGGTCTATGCCTGTCCCTGGAGAAGCAGCTTGACGATCTCCGGCACGATCTCCCGCGCGCGCCGATCGAGCTCCGCTTCAGTCAGGTTCGCGATCGGGTGGGCCATCATCAGGAACTTGTAGGTCGGCACACCCCATTGCTCGGCCATGGCGCGCGCCGTTCTCTCGAAGACGTCCGTCACGATCGAAGCCGAGGGGACCGCGTTCTTCTCGAGCACGATTCCGTCGAGCACACTGCCCGACGAGCAGGACCCTCAGTCTCCGACCCCGGCGACCATGGCGTCGAAGCCCTTGCGCAGCTCCACGATGATCTCCTCGTGGGCCGGGACGGACGCGTTGTGCTTCCTGAACATGCGCGTCTCGGCGACACCGTACTCCGCCTTGAGGATCGCGCCGATCCTTTCCAGGAGCCGGTCGGAGTTGAACTTCGTGTTGTCGATCAGACCGACGCGCTTGCCCTCCAGCGTCGCCGGCCGGTCCACGTACGCGATCCCCTGCGCCGTGACCTCCGCGGTCGGATCGAGAAGCTCGATCATCGCTTGACCTCCTTGGTGACAGCCAGTGAGGAACGGCTACCGCCCCAGCCCGGAATGTGGGCCGCGAACGGGCCGGCCCGCCCGCCCGCCGCGACGACGAGGAAATCCTCGGCGGACGCCACGAGCGGGCGCATCTTCGTCTCGTCGCCCGGCTGGACGGCGCCGGGCAGCCGATTGGTGCGCCTGAGATGGGCGATGGGATTCTGGGTGTGCTCGAACAGGAACTGCCGGATCTCCTTCTTGCCCCAGCCGCCCTGCGCGATCGTCCGCATGTGCTCCCCGGCGATGATGACCGCGTATTGCGGCTGCCGGCCCGCGCTACCGCCGAGCCGCATCGCGTCGGCGACCGTGGTGAGGACGCCCTCCGGCGTGTTCGAGAGCTGGTTGTAGCACTGGTGCGGCGACTCGGCGGCCATCACCGTGACCGTGCTCTGCTCCGGCCGGAACCCCCGCTCGACGTGAAGGGGCGTCCACGGGCTCTCGGCCTCGTTCTCCGCGATGACGTAGGAGACCTTGCCCGGATGGCCGAGGGTCCCCCGGTCGAGGAGCCCCGGGCGCGAGCCGCAGACGTTGCGCATGACCAGGCGAAGGGCACGCCCGATGGTGAGGTTCGCGCGCCATCCCGGCCCGAAGAGGTTGTCGCCGCAGTTGATGTCCAGCTCGCGCGCGATCGGGCCGTTGACGATCATGAGGACCGCGGCGCCGCCGGTGGACGTCCCCGGCCCGTGGTAGCTCCACGCCGGATCGCCGATACCCTCGACGGCGGCCACGACGACCGCCATGTACTCGGGCTTGCAGCCGGCCATCACCGCGTTGATCGCGACCTTCTCCGCGGTGATGGACACCACCCGGTTCGTGATGAAGGCGACTTGCTGCTGCGGGGCGAGCCGGGCCGCCTCGAGCATCGCGCCAACCCGCTCCGGCGTGGGCGGCACGACCGGAAGACCGTCGGTCCAGCCCTGTGCGAAGCAGAATTCGATCGCGTCGCCGACGTCCTTGACCTGGTACCGCTTCGATGTGAGCGTGACCGCCATCTACGCCTCCTTCCAGCAGCGCTCCGGCCTCGCCAGAGCCTTCATGGCTTCGCAGTATAGCGCCGCGGCTGCCTCAGCGCCGAGCGCGTCCGCCGGCCAGCGCGAACAGGAACGCCGCGGCGACGGTCAGCGCCGACGCCCGCAGCGACTCCTCGAACGCGCCCAGAAAGCCCGCCGTCGCGCTGCGGGCCGCGACCAGCTCGCCCAGGAGCGCGACGCCCGCGACGACGCCGAGCGTGCGGGTGAGGAAGGCGAGGCCCCCGGCGGCGCCCTGACGCCCCGCCGGAAATGCCGCCATGACGGTGGTCATGTTGGGAACCTCGAAGAAGCCGATCCCGAACCCGGCCACGAAGAGGGCGAGGCCGATCAGCCAGAGGGGCGTCGCGCCGTCCACGAAGCCGAGGAACGCGAGACCGGCGGCCTCCATGGCGAGTCCCGCGACCGCGGGCGCCGACACCCCGACACGATCGGCGACCCGTCCCCCCAAGGGCGAGGCGACCGCGGCCCCGAGCGGCGTCAGCATGAAGAAGATGCCGCCCACCGATGCGGCGAGTCCGCGCGTGTCGACGAGATAGAACGGCACGAGGAGCCAGATGGCGAAGATCGCGCCGCGCGCGACGAAGGCGAGCACGCTCGCCTTCAGGACGCCGCCGCGGGCCAGGTCGCCGAGCGTGACGGGCGTCCGCTCGCTCACGACCGGCGTGGACCGCGCGACCGCGGCCCAGACGAGAACGCCGAGCGCGAGCGGCACCCGGACGTGGTAGACGGCGCGCCAGCCGAAGCTCTCGACGAGGAAACCGGCGACGAGCGGACCCAGGGCGCCCAGCCCCATCGCCCCGTTCAGGAAGCCGAGCCGTCGGCCGCGCATCTCGGCCGGCGCGCCGGCGGTCACGAGCGCCGGCGCGGTGCCGAAGACGAGCCCGGCCCCGAGGCCCTGGACGACGCGGGCGACGAGGAGCCAGCCGAGGCCCGCGGCGACGCCGCCCATGACGAACGCGAGCGCGCTCAGCGCGAGGCCCGCGCGAAAGACGAGGGCGTGGCCGAGCCGGTCAGCGGCGGCGCCGCCGGCGAACGACGTGAGCGCGTACGTCAGGACGTAGAAGATGATGATCCAGCGCACCCGCTCGGGCGGGACCGCGAGCGCCGCCGCGAGCGCCGGAAACGCGATGTTCATCATGGAGTCGAGCGACACCGCCAGCGCGCCCGCGGCGACGACCCAGCGAGACATTCCGCGTATGATGACACGACATGCCGGATCCGATCGGCTGGGCGGTGCTGATCGTCGGTGCGCTCGTGGGCTCGCTGGTCGGCGGCGTCGCCGGGTTCGGTACCGGCATCATCATGCTGCCGCTCGTCGCGTGGGCGATCGGCATTCGTTCGGCGGTCCCGGTGCTGACGGTCGCGATGCTGGTCGGCAATCTCTCGCGGATCTGGTGGAGCCGCGGCGAGGTCGATCGCACGGTCGTCGTCCGCTTCACGCTCGGCGCGGTGCCGGCGACGGCGCTCGGCACGGCCTTCTTCGCCGGAGTGCCGGCGGAATGGCTCGGCCGGTTCGCCGGCGTCTTCCTCATCTCCTCGGTGCCGCTTCGCCGGCTCCTGGCCACCGATTTCGTACGCATGCGCCTGCGCTACTTCCCCGCGCTCGGCGCGTTCATCGGCCTCCTCTCCGCCATGGTGGTCACGACGGGACCGCTGAACACGCCCTTCTTCCTGTCGTACGGCCTGCGCCGCAGCGCCTTCGTGGGGACCGAGGCCGTGTGCTCGATGGCCATGCACCTGGCGCGCGGGGCGACCCTCGCGCGCTACGCGCTCCTGACCCGGGAGGCGGTCGTCGTGGGTCTCGTGCTCGGCGGAACGATGTTCGCGGGCGCGTGGGCGGGGCGCCGCCTGCTCGAGCGCATGAGCGATCGCGTCTTCCTCGGCATCATCGAGGCGATGCTGGTCGTGATGGGCTTGCACTCGCTTCTGTTCCCGCGGTAAAAGCGTGCGTCATGGACATCGCACCGGGCGCCACGGCTGAAGTGAGCGGGATCGTCGACGCGGATCGGACGGCGCACGCCATGGGCAACCGCGGCGTCCACGTCTTCGCCACACCGTTCGTCATCGGCATGCTCGAGGACGCCGCGGGCGCGGTGCTGCGGCCCCATCTGCCGCCCGGCGCCGGATCGGTGGGCACCATGGTGGAGATGAAGCACCTCGCCGCCACGCCCGTCGGCATGAAGGTACGGGCCCGCGCGCGGCTCCTCGAGACGGACGGCAAGCGTTATCTCTTCGCGGTCGAGGCGTGGGACGAGCAGGACAAGATCGCCGAGGGGCGACACGAGCGATTCGTCGTCCCGGACATGGCGAAGTTCCTCGCCCGCGCCATGAAGAAGCGGCCGGCCTGATGGCGATCCAGATCAATCGCGGCCTGATCGGCAAGGAGTACCCGCCCTACCCCGTGACGGTCGAGCGCGGAAAGATCAAGGAGTTCGCCCGGGCGCTCGGCGACGACAATCCGCACTATCTCGACGACCGCGTGGGCGCGGCCTCCGAGTGGGGCGACCTCATCGCGCCGCCGACCTTCGCGGTGACCCTGCGCGACGAGACGGCCGACACGACCGCCTTCTTGAAGGAGCTCGGCACCGACATCTCGCGCATCCTCCACGGCGAGCAGGAGTTCGAGATCTTCCGCCCGCTGCAGCCGGGCCGGACCTATCTCTGCCGTCCACGCGTCGTCGACATCTATGAAAAAACCGGGCGCAGCGGCCCCATGGCGTTCGTGGTTCGCCAGACCGCCATCACCGACGACACGAACGAGATCGTCGCGACCATGCGCGGCGTCACCATCGTGAGGCTCTAGGGGTGAAATACGCGCGCGTCTACTTCGACGACGTCAAGGTGGGCGACGAGCTTCCGCCGCTCGTCAAGGGCCCGATCAAGCAGATCCAGCTCACGCGCTACGCCGGCGCCTCCGGCGACTTCAACCCGATCCACCAGGACGACGAGTTCGCCCGCGCGGCCGGCATGGGCGGGGTCTTCGCCCACGGCATGCTCTCCATGGGCTTCGTGGGCCAGGCGGTGACGGACTGGGCCGGCGCCGGCACCGTCCGCAAGCTGGGCGTCCGGTTCGCCGCGCTCGTCAGGCTGAAGGACGTCGTGACCTGCCGCGGACGCGTGGTCGCCAAGTCATCGACGGCCGGCGCGCAGCTCGTCGACCTCGAGGTGTGGGCGGAAAACCAGCGGGCCGAGAAAGTCGTCACCGGCCGGGCCACGGTCGCCCTGCCGGCACGCGGCTAGCCGCCCGGCATCTGCCCCAGCGCCGCGACCCACTCGCGCAGCGCCTCGCGCGTCGACTGGAACGCGAGGACGTCCCACGGAATCCGCTCCGGCGTGACCCACTCGAGGGCGTCGTTCTCGTCGCACGTCGTGAGCGTGCCGCCGATCACCCGCGCGCGGTAGACGATGATCACGGGAGCGTCCGGGTACGTGTAGACGTTGAGGAGCCCGGTCAGGTCCACCTGCAGGCCCGTCTCCTCGAAGGTCTCGCGCATCGCGGCGTCGGTCACCGTCTCGCCGAAGTCGACGAACCCGCCCGGAAACGTCCACAGGCCTCGCCCCGGGCTGATCGAGCGTCGCGTCAAGAGCGTGGCGCCGTCCTGCTCGGGGATCGTGGCCGCGACGACCTTGGGGTTCAGGTAGAACACGAACCGGCAGCGCGAGCAGACTTTCTGCTCGCGCTGGTCGGGTGGCACCGGCTCCGCCGCGAGCGGCGCGCCGCACAGCGGGCAGAACCGGATCGTGGTGGGCCCCAGGACCGGATTGTCGCTCACGCTCCCGAGTCTAAACCACCTCGCTCGCCTTGACACTCTGCGCGGGCCGGTGCTACAACCCGACCGTCACGCTCCCCATGTTTGTTCGAGCCAGGAGGCCCCGAATGTCACGCGTCACCCTCACCATCATCGTCGCGACGCTCGCGCTCGTTCTCGGCGGCGAGCCGGCCGCCGTTCGCGGACAGTCGCCGGCCGGCGAGTACAAGATCGGCGTGCTCGAGCCGCTCACGGGCCCACTCGCCTTCGAGGGCAAGCGCCACATGGAGGGCCTCGAGGTCGTGCGCGACCTCATCAACGAGCGCGGCGGCGTGATGGGCAAGAAGCTCGTCTTCGCGGTCGCCGACGCCACCGATCCCACCGCGGCCGCCAGCGAGGCCAACCGGCTCATCACGCGCGAGGGCGTCAAGATCATCACCGGCACGTTCTCCTCGCGCCTGTGCGGCGCGGCCAGCGAGGTGGCGGCGCGCCACAACGTCATCTACTGGGAGTCCTCCTGCGTCGACCCGCGCTTCAACAAGCGCGGCCTCAAGTACGTCTACCGCACCGAGATCGACGCCACCGGGTTCGGCTGGTACAACGTCGAGTTCATCGCCAAGCACCTGGCGCCCCGCCTCAACCTCAAGCCGAACCAGCTCAAGGTCGCCTTCCTGTCCGAGGATTCCTCCTACGGCCAGGGCGTGACGGAATCCGCGCGGCAGCGGGCGAAGACCGACTTCGGCATGCAAGAGGTGATGCTCGAGTACTACAACTGGACGACGCTCAACGACATGACGCCGACCATCCTCAAGATGAAGCAGCTCAACCCCGACGTCGTCCATCACATCGGCTTCGGCAACGACGCGGTGCTCTTCTGGCGCCAGTCCAAGGAGCAGAACTTCCTGTTCAAGGCGCTCGTCCACGCCGGCGCCACCGGCTACGGCGGCGGCGACTTCGGCAAGGCGCTGGGCAACGACGCCAACGGCGTGTTCGCGCTCCTGGAGCCCGGCCCCGGCTTTCGCCTCGAGGCGCTTCGCCCGGAGGGTCAGCAGATCGAGAAGGCCTTCCGCGATGCGGTGCAGAAGCGGACCGGCACCTACCCGTTCGGCGCGCATCAGCTCGCCGGCAGCGGCCTCTGGCTGCTCAAGCTCGTGCTCGACCGCTCGAAGTCCGATGACCCCGAGAAGTTCAACGCCGCCGTCATGTCGCTCGACATGCCGGTGGGCTCGATGATCAACGGCTGGGGCGTCAAGTTCTCCGAGGTCGGTCAGAACGCCAACGACCGGGTCCAGCACTACATGCTGCAATGGCAGAACGGCCAGCTGGTCACCGTCTGGCCGGAGGAGTTCACGACGCTCCGGGCCAAGTGGATCCCGCTCGGCGCCTGGGACCAGCGCAAATAGACGTTCTCGCCCAGCTGGCGGTCGCGACGGTCCTGCTCGGGGGAATCTATGCCCTGATCGCGGTCGGTCTCACGCTGATCTTCGGCATCATGCGCGTGGTCAACTTCGCCCACGGCGAGTTCCTCATGCTCGGCATGTACCTCGCCTTCTGGGCCTTCGCGCTCTACGCGGTCGATCCG
>QHSM01000104.1 GCA_003221595.1 Candidatus Rokuibacteriota bacterium
GCCACCGTCGCCGCGGCGTCGATCGTCGCCAAGGTCACGCGCGACCGGCTCATGGTCGAGGCCGATCAGCGGTTCCCGGAGTACGGCTTCGCCCGCCACAAGGGCTACGCGACCCCGGAGCACCTCGCGGCGCTCGACCGCTGGGGCCCGTGTCCGCTGCACCGGCGCACCTTCGCCGGCGTCTGGCGGCAGGGCGAGCTGTTCGTCCTGGAGGCCGACTAGCATTCCCGCGGTTCTCCAAGCTGCGCTTGACTCGCGCCAGTATATCTATTAGATATATAGCGACTAGATATTCCTGGCCGGGAGGACGGTATGAGTCGTGCGACGCGTCTGATGGCCGGTCTGATCCTCGTGCTGGTGCCCACGATCGAGCTCGGCGGCTCGTTCCTCCTGAATGCGCTGATCGATCGAGACTCCGGGTACACGACGAACGCGCTGCGCCAGAACTTCTTCCGGGCCGGCCACGCGCACGCCGGAGTCCTGACCCTGCTCTCGCTCGTCTGCCAGATGCTGGTGGACGCGGCACGCCTCGCCACCGCGGCGCAGTGGCTCGTCCGCATCGGTATTCCGGCGTCGGGCATCCTGATCTCCGCCGGGTTCTTCGTCTCCATGCTGGCGCCCGGCGCGAGCGAGCCGAGCCGCGCGGTCGCGCTGATCTACACGGGTGCGGGGCTCCTGGCCGTCAGTGTGGTGAGCCTGGGGATCGGCCTTCTGAGGGCGCGGTGACGTCGCGCCGCGCGAACACGAGCCGGCACGCGATCCTCGGCGTGCTCGGCTTCTGTCCGATGTCCGGCTACGACGTCAAGAAGCTGATCGAGCGGTCGATCGCCCACTTCTGGAACGAGAGCTACGGCCAGATCTACCCGATCCTGAACCGCCTGGCCGCCGAGGGGTTCGCCGAGCGCCGGCGCGAGAAGCAGCGCGGAAAGCCCGACCGCCACGTCTACTCGCTCACCGACCGGGGGCGCGCGGAGCTCCGGCGCTGGCTCGCCGTCCCGGCGCGCCACGAGCCCGTTCGCAGCGAGCTCCTGCTCAAGCTCTTCCTCGGCGTCGCCGGGCCCGTGGCCGACAGCGTCGCCCAGATCGAGCACTAGAGATGGCGGACCATCCACAGCTCCCCTTCTCGCTCGTCACCCTTCATCACGGTCAGCACCGCTGCCGCGCGATGCTCGCGTGGTGCGCGGAGACGCTGCGTGCCCTGCGGCGCCTCGAGACGCGGCGCCCCCGCCGGCGGCGCTGAGGAGGTCGAATCATGGAAAGCCTGATCGCGACGCTTCGATCGCTTCACATCGCGGCCGGCATGGTCGCGCTGTTCGTCGCGCCCGCGGCGATGCTCACCGTCAAGGGCGGCCTGGCCCACCGTCGGTGGGGCAAGATCTATTTCTGGTCGATGGCGCTGGTGGCGGCGACCGCGGTGGTGCTGAGCCTCTGGCGTCCCCGGATCTTCCTCACGCTGCTCGCCGTCTTCAGCTTCTACCAGGCGTTTGCGGGGTACCGCGTCCTGGGGCGCAAGCGCCCGGCGCGGGGCGACGGGCCCCGGCCGATCGACTGGGCCGCCGCGCTCGCGACGTTCGCGGCGAGCGCGGCGCTCGTCGTGCTCGGGGTTCTGCGGCCCGGCGCGAGCTGGGAGCGGATCGGGATCGTGCCGGTCGTGTTCGGCGCGCTCGGGATGGTGCTGTCCGGGATCGACCTCCGGAAGTTCGTCCGGCCGCCCGCGGACGAGCGCGCCTGGTGGTTCGCGCACATGAGCGGCATGCTCGGCTCGTACATCGCCGCGGTGTCCGCCTTCTCCGTCGTCAACTTCGGCTTCCTGCCGATCGCCGTGCGCTGGCTCTGGCCGACGATCGTCGGGACCCCGCTGATCGCCCTCTGGATCAGCTACTATCGCGGCCGCTTCGGGCGCTGGAGGCCCTCTGCTGGCAGCGAGCCCACGGCGGCCGGCAATGTCCCGTGATAGAGTCCGGGCCAATGGCCTGGGTGCGATCCAGCGCGAGCCTGGGCGACTCGCCTCGAGGAGACGCCGCGCGAGCGTCCGCGCCCGTGCGCGTCCTCCACATCTACCCCAAGGGCGATTTCTTCACCGGCGCGGCGATCCAGGTCTGGGATCTGATCCTCGGCCTGCGGGCGCGCGGCCACGACGTCGTGCTGGCGACGCGGCCGGCGTCGATCTGGTCGACCAAATCGGCGCAGGCGGGCGTGACCCACTACGGCCTCCCGATGACCTCGGAGATCGACCTCCGCTCGGTCGCGCGCCTGGTTGGCGTGCTGCGGCAGCACCGCATCCAGGTCGTGCACGCGCACAAGGGACGCGCGCGGACCCTCGCGCTCCTGGCCGGCCTCGTCACCCGCCTGCCGGTCCTGATTCTCAATCGCGGTGTCACCTTCCCGCTCGACCCCTTCAATCGTCTGGGCTACGTGACCCGGCGAGTCACCGCGGTGATCGCCGTCTGCGAAGCCATCAAGACGCAGCTCGTGCGGTCCGGCGTTCCCGAGGCGAAGATTCGCGTCATCTACTCGGGCACCGATACGGAGCGCTTCCATCCCGGGGTGGACCGCACGCGCATTCGAGCCGAGCTCGGCCTGACCCCTGACCAGTTCCTGGTGACCCAGATCGGCGTGCGCGCCGAGAAGGGCAACGACGACGTCATGGCCGCCATGGCAAAGGTCACGGCCCAGGCGCCATCCGCACACCTGCTCATCGTGGGCGCGCGCGACCCCGAGCGCTTGCACGAGCAGGCGCGCGGGCTCGGGCTCCGGCGAAACTTCCACGTGCTCGGCTATCGCGAGGACGTCGCCGAGATTCTCGCCGGGAGCGACTGCTCCGTCGACGCGTCGTATCGCGGTCTCGGGCTGACCGGCAGCCTCCGCGAGAGCCTGGCCGTCGCGACTCCGGTCGTGGCGACGGCGGTCGAGGGCAACCCCGAGCTCGTGATCGACGGCGAGACCGGGCTGCTCTTTCCGCCGCGGGACGTCCCGGCTCTCGCGCGGGCCATCGAGCGCGTCATGGCGAATCGCGCCGAGGCGAGGCGCACGGCCGAAGCGGGTCGCCGGCGCGTCGAGCAGCTCTTCTCGACGCGGCGAAAGGTCGAGTGCGTGGAGAGCCTGTACCGCGAGCTAGTGGCGCGGGCCGATCACACCAGCTCTTTGAGCCGGGGGTAGACCTCGCGGACGAACATCTGCATGCCCTTGACGGTCTCGTCGTGGTCGAGGAACCCCGCCTGTCCCATGATGAGCAAGTGGCCGAACCCGCCGACGTGCTCGTACATCTTCATGATCTGCCGGTAGACCGAATCCGGGTTGCCGGCGAAGACGAGCCCCGCGTCCATCAAGGGCCCGAGCGCGGGATTCTGGAACATCTTGAAGATGCCGGGGTTGGTGCCCTTCATCGCGTTCACCGTCGAGGCCGTCGGGTGGTAGCCCGGCGGGCTGGTGAACTGCGGCGGCACCTTGTTCGACTCGAGGTACCACATGAGCTTGCGCGCGCCCGCGTAGCCCTCCTCGTCGGTCTCGCCCACGTAGACGAGCGCCGCGTAGGCGAAGCGATCGAGCGCCGCGGTCGGTAGCTTGAGCTCGTCGCGGCGGCTCCGATAGGAGCCGAACACGGTCTTCGTGCCCTCGAAGCCGGTGAGAAAGCAGGCGGCGACGTAGCCCCGCTCGCCGACCTCGCGCGCGCTGGCCGGGCTGAGGGCGGTGATCCAGATCGGCGGATGCGGCTCTTGGTAGGGTCGGGGCCAGATGTTCACCTGCCGGTGATGGAAGTACTTCCCCTCCCAGTTGAAGGGGCCGTCGTGGCTGGTCCACGCCTTCACGATGAGGTCGTGCGCCTCCCAGAAGCGCTCCTGCATGCGCGTCGGCCGGTGATTGCCGGCCGAGATCTCGTACGGCACGCCGCGCACGAAGCCGCACTCCAGGCGGCCGCGCGAGTACACGTCGACCATGGCCATTTCCTCGGCCACGCGCACCGGCTCGCGCCGGTTCGCGATCGGATTGCCGAGGATCAGGAGGCGCGCCTTGCGCGTGTCGCGGGCGAGCGCGCCCATCACCACCGCCGCCGACGGGTTCAGGTTGGTCGCGGTCTGGTGGTGCTCGTTGACCATGATCTCGAGCCCGAGGTCCTCGGCGATCTTCCACTCGTCGATGAAGCGGTGATAGAGATCGGCGCCGATCTTCGGGTCGTAGTACCGGTTCGGGAGCTTCACCCGGATCGAGTCGTATTCCTTCGGGTCCGGCAGGAGGTGATACGCGTTCTCGCTGAAGAACCAGGCCCGCATACCCCTGGACTCCTACGCTTTGCGCTCCGCGAGGAACCCGCGAACGCGCTCGGCGAAGGCCCGGGGCTCCTCGATGTGCGGGAAGTGCCCGGCCCCGTCGATCGTCTCGAACCGCGCGCCGGGGATGGCGCCCCGATAGGCGGCGCCGTAGTACGCCGCGGTGACGAACCGGTCGTCGGCGCCCCACAGGAGCAGCGTGGGCACGCTGATGCGGTGCAGCCACCGCTTGAGCTTCGGGTTGTGGAAGTAGGGCTCCCACGCGTAGAGCGCGGTCGCCTCGCGATTGCGCGCGATCACGGTGAGCTGATCGTCCGAGAGCTTGGCGTGGTCGAGGGCGGCGCGCGCCGGGTCGCGGTACTGCAGGCGCGTCACCTCGTCGGGCGGAAGCGCGAAGATGTCCGGGATGTCGCGGGTCTCCCGGTCTCCGATCTTGATGCCGAGCGGCGCCACGAGGACGAGCCCGCCCATGCGCTCGCTGCTCTTGACCGCCATCTCCGCGGCGATCCAGCCGCCCAGCGACGAGCCGATCACGATCACGTCGCGGAGATTCCGCTCGGCGAGCAGGTCGAGGTAGAGATACGCGAGATCATCGACGGTATCGATGTTGTTCGCGTCGGGCGAGTGCCCGAAGCCGGGGTGCGACGGAGCGACCAGCCGGCCGTGGGCCGCGAGCAGATCGAGAAAGGGCGCCGCGGGATCGAGACCGTCTTCACCGTGGAGCCAGAGGATCGGTCGCCCTTGTCCCCGCTCGAGGATCTCGAGCGTCACGCCGTGCACGTTGAGCCATCCCGGTCGATCGTTCGCCATCCCTGGACCGCGACTATATCAGGAATGTGCTAACGTCGCGCCCTGCGAAAGTGAGGCCGGGCCCATGAGAATTCTGACGACGCACATCGGGAGCCTGCCGCGCCCGGCCGAGCTGGTGACGATCCTGCGGCAGCACGACGCGGGCGGCGCGGCGGCCGCGGCGCTCGAGGCACGCGCCCGCGCGGCCGTCGACGACGTCGTCAGGGCGCAGGTGGCGGCCGGCATCGACATCGTCAACGACGGCGAGCAGGGCCGCACGGACTACTCGACCTACATCAAGGATCGGCTCACGGGGTTCGAGGGAGAGCACGCCGACCAGGTGATCGGCGCCGATCTCAAGGAGTTTCCCGAGTTCGCGGCGCGCCGGCGCGGCTCGGTCTTCAAGCGGCCCACCTGCTCGGGCCCCATCGCGTGGAGAGACTTCGGCGCCGTCGAGCGGGACATCCAGACCCTCGCACGGGCCGCCCGGACGGCGGGCGCCGACAACGTCTTCATGACCGCCGTCTCGCCGGGCCAGGCCGCGCGCTTCCTGCTGAACCGCTACTATCCGACCGACGAGGCGTACATCGGCGCCCTGGCCGAGGTGCTCAAGCGCGAGTACGCCGCCATCGTCGGCGCCGGATTCGTGCTCCAGCTCGACTGCCCCGACCTCGCTTCCGGCCGGAACAATCAGTTCCAGCACCTCGCCCTGAATGAGTTCCAGAAGGTGGCCGCCATGCACGTGGAGGCCTTGAACCACGCGGTGGCCGGGCTCCCGCCGGAGCGCATGCGTCTACACATCTGCTGGGGCAACTACGAGGGGCCCCACCATCGCGACGTCGCGCTGCGGGACATCATCGAGATCCTGTTCAGAGCGCGGCCGGCCGGCCTCTCCGTCGAGGCCGCGAACCCCCGTCACGCGCACGAATGGAGCGTGTTCGAGGAGGTCAAGCTGCCGGAGGGCAAGGTGATCATCCCCGGCGTGCTCGACACCACGACGAACTTCATCGAGCACCCGGAGCTGGTGGCGCAGCGGATCGTCCAGTACGCGCGGCTGGTCGGACGCGAGCGGGTCATCGCGGCGGTCGACTGCGGCTTCGCCACCTTCGCCGATACGCCGACGATCGATCACAAGATCGCGTGGGCCAAGCTCGGCGCCATGGTGGAAGGCGCGCGCCTCGCCTCGCGCGCGCTCTGGAAGTAAGGCGTCAGGCGCTCTGCCGCGACCGCGCCGCCTGGAGCAGGGCGACGACGCGCGCCGCGGACACGGGCGTCTCGGTGACGCGCACGCCGAAGGGCGCCAGCGCGTCCTCGACGGCGTTCGCGATCGCCGCCGGGGGCGAGATCGCGCCGCCCTCGCCGAGCCCCTTCACGCCGAGGGGATTGCGCGGCGACGGGCACTCCAGGTGCACCGTCTCGATCAGCGGCAGATCGTCCGCCTTGGGCACCGCGTAGTCCATGAGCGAGCCCGTCAGGAGCTGCCCCGCCTCGTCGTAGACCATCTCCTCGAACAACCCGCCGCCCACGCCCTGCGCCACGCCGCCGTGCACCTGGCCCTCGACGATGCTGGGATTGATGACGCGGCCGCAGTCGTGGGCGACGATATACCGGAGGAGAGTCACCCGGCCGCTGGCCACGTCGACCTCGACCTGGGCGACGTGGACGGCGCTCGCGTAGGTCACGGTGGGCACGTGGTGGTAGGCGCTCGCCTCGAAGTCGGGTGAGGCCACGCCGGGCTTCGCGAAGGTCGGGATCGAGGCCTGCACGACCCGCGCGAGGTCGACCGCCGAGCCCGGCGAGCCCTTGACGAACACCCGGCCGTCGTCGATCTCGATGTCGTCGGAAGCCGCTTCGAGCAGAGCGGCCGCCGCGCGGACGAGCTTGCCGCGCACCTCACGGCAGGCGTCGACGATGGAGCTGCCGGCCGTCACCGCGCTGCGGCTCGCGAAGGTTCCGACGCCGAAGGGCACCAGGGCGGTGTCGCCGCCCACCACCGTGACCCAGTCGAGCGGCACGCCGAGCGCGTCGGCCGCGACCTGGGCGAAGCTCGTCTCGTGCCCCTGCCCCGAGCTGATCGCGCCGGTCGCGACGACCACGCGCCCCGCCAGATCGAGCTTCACCGTCGCGCCCTCGAACGGCCCGATCGCGGTGCCCTCGACGTAGCCGGAGATGCCGATGCCGCGGTACACGCCCCGGGCGCGAAGAGCCGGCTGCTCGGCGCGAAACTGCCGGTAGTCCGCCGCCTCGAGCGCCTTCTCGAGCGCCAGGGGGAAATCGCCCGTGTCGTAGACGAGCGGGTTGCCGTCGCGATAGGGCATGCCGAAGTCGTACGGCAGCTCCTCCGGCCGGATGTAATTGCGGCGCCTCAGCTCCGCCGGATCCATCCCGAGCTCGCGCGCCAGGCAATCGACGATGCGGTCCATCGCGAAGACCGTCTCGGGGCGGCCGGCGCCCCGGTACGGCGCGTTGGGGGTCTTGTGCGTCACGACGGCCCGCACGTCGACGCGCATGCTCTTGATCCGGTGCGGCCCGATCAGATGCGCGACCGTGTTGTACGGAAGCACGACGCCCCAGACGTTGTAGGCGCCGAGGTCGAGCCAGATGCGATCGCGCACCGCGAGAATCACGCCCTCGCGCGTGGCGGCGAGCGAGATCGCGTGCACCTGGTGGCGCGCGTGCGCGGCGCCGGACATGTGCTCGCGCCGGCTCTCGATCCACTTCACGGGCCGGCCGAGCGCCACCGCCGCGATCGGCACCAGCGCGTCTTCCGGGTACCCCGAGGCCTTCGTGCCGAAGCCGCCGCCCAGATCGGGCGCGATCACCCGGATCTTGTGGGGCGGCAACCCGAGCGCCGGCGCCAGCCCTTGCTGGACGAAGTGGGAGACCTGGGTCGAGTTCCAGGTGGTGAGCGTGCCGTCGCGCCGGTCCCACACCGCGACGGCGCCGCGCCCCTCGAGCGGCATGCCGACGTAGCGCTGGATGCTGAACGTCTCGCTCACGGTGACGTCGGCCCGGGCGAACGCGGCGTCGGCGTCGCCGAGGGCGTGCGAGAAGCCGACCCCGATGTTGGTGCCCCATTCCGGGTGCACGAGCGGGCTGCCCGGCTCGCCGGCCCTGACCATGTCGACGACCGGCGGCAGCGGCTCCCAGTCGACGCGGATCAGGTCGGCGGCATCCTGGGCCCGCTCGGGGCTGTCGGCCACGACCATCGCGACGATCTCGCCGACGTAGCGCGCGCGCTCACGGCAGAGCGCCCACTGAGGCGCCTGCCGGAGGTCGAACTTGACCACCGCGGCGAGCCCGGCCGGCACGGCGCCGAAGAGCGGCAACGGCTTCATCCACCGCTCGAGGTCTGCGAACGTGAACACGCGCGTCACGCCCGGCGCGGCGGCGGCCGCCTCGGTGTGGATTTTCCGCACGACCGCGTGGGCGTGGGGCGAGCGGACGAACGCCGCGTGCAGCATGCCCGGCAGCACCACGTCGTCGATGAAGCGCCCCTCGCCCCGGAGGAATCGAGGATCTTCCCGCCGCTTCACCGCCGCGCCGAAGTATTTCGCGCCCATCGCCGTCCAGCCCGCGACTATACACCCGCTTTCCGCCGGTGAGATCGTGCGCTATTCTCGCTGGCACATCTCGATCTCGCAGGAGGCTCTCGATGGGCAAACGGTCAGTCGTGTTCGTGGCTCTCCTTCTCGTCGCGATCGCCGGGCTCACGATGCCCGGAGAATCGCAGGCGCCGATCAAGATCGGCGTCATCGAGCCGCTCTCCGGCCCCGTCGCGGCGTCGGGCAACTACGTGCGCATGGGCGCCGAGAT
>QHSM01000105.1 GCA_003221595.1 Candidatus Rokuibacteriota bacterium
AGGCGACACGCGCCGAGCTGCGTCGCAGCGGGCCGCCCGCGAGGCACCGCCGGCTCGAGGCCTTCATCTTCTCGGTATTTCCCGAGCCCGCCCGTCTGGGCGCGGCGCTCGCGCTCTTCAGGCTCTACAGACGTTCGGGTCTTCGCGCCCTCGTGCGGGCGACGGGCGTGCTCCGGAGGTTCCCGCGACTGGCGGCGATGGAGGCGCTCCTCGAGGACGTTCCCGGCGCGGCGCCGCTTCCCCGAGTCGTGCCGGCGCGGGGGCGTACGCGAGGGCGCGTCGGGCTCCTCACCGGATGCGTTCAGCGCCACCTCTATCCGGGCGTGAACCGCGACACGGCCCGCCTCCTCGCCCTGGCGGGCTTCGAGGTCGTGATACCGCGGTCCCAGGGGTGCTGCGGCGCCCTGGAGCTTCACGCCGGCCGAGCGGACGCCGCCGAGGCCCGCGCTCGCGCGCTCGCCGTCGCGTTTCCCGACGACCTCGATTTCGTCGTCACCAACGCGGCGGGCTGCGGCGCGGCGATGAAGGAGTACGGCCACCGGATCCCCGAGCTGTCGGGCTTCGCCGCGCGCGTCCGCGACGTCGTCGAGCTGCTGGTCGCGGCGGATCTTCCGCTCGGAGCTCTCGATTTGACGGTCACGTATCACGACGCCTGTCACCTCGTGCACGGCCAGCGGCTGCGGCAAGAGCCGCGGCAGCTCTTGCGCCGCATCCCCGGGCTCAGGCTCGTCGAGCTGGGGGACAGCGACCTCTGCTGCGGGAGCGCGGGCGTCTACAATCTGCTCGAGCCGGGCCTGGCGGGCGACCTGCTCGATCGAAAGCTCGCGCGAATCAGGGAGACCGGGGCGCGGGTGGTCGCGGCCGCGAATCCGGGGTGCCTCCTGCAGATCGCGCGAGGCTGTCGCGAGCGCGGTCTGGACGTGGCGCTCGTTCATCCCGTAGAGTTGCTGGCGAGGGCTGCCGATGCGTATCAGGGTTAGGGACCACGCGAAGCTCCAGCCGGACAAGATGGCGAAGATCGCCCTGGCCACCACGCCGCGGGCACAGCTGGATCTCTACTGTGTGGCGCCGGGCCAGGACCAGAAGCCTCACACGCACGGAGACCAGGACAAGTTCTATGTCGTCCTCGAAGGGCGGGGACGCTTCCGGCTCGGCGCCGCCGAGCACACCCTGGAGGTCGGCGACGCGCTCGTCGCCCCGGCGGGCGTCGAGCACGGCCTCGTCAACGACGGCGCCGCGCCGCTCCTTGTCCTGGTCGTGGTGACCCCGCCCCCGCCACACGCATGACCGCGCGCCGGCGCGTCTCGCTGATGGTGACGTGCCTGGGCGACCTGTTCTTTCCCGATGTCGGCTTCTCGATCGTGCGACTGCTCCGGAGACTCGACGTGGTCGTGGACGTTCCCCCGGCGCAGACGTGCTGCGGTCTTCCGCTGTTCAACTCCGGCTATCACGCCGAGGCCCGGGCGGTCGCCGCGCGCACGGCGGAGCTCTTCAGGGATTCGGAGCACGTCGTCGTGCCGTCGGGCTCGTGCGCCTGGATGGTCAAGCACGAGTACCCCGGGCTCCTGGCCGAGTCCGGGCTCGCCGCGCTCGCGGGCGAGGTGGCCGCCCGCACGTACGAGCTCTCGCAGTTCCTGGTCCGCGTGCTCGGCGCGACCCGGTTCACGTCGGCCGTGCCCGGACGCGTCACCTATCACGATTCGTGTCACCTCCTCCGTGGCCTTCACGAGTCCAGGAGCCCGCGGACACTTCTCGAGAACCTGAGCGGAGCCGAGCTCGTCGACCTGCCCGGAGCCGACGAGTGTTGCGGCTTCGGCGGCTCGTTCTCGGTGCGGCTGCCCGAGGTCTCCACGCAGATCCTCGACAAGAAGCTCGCGAACGTCGAGGCGACCGGCGCCGGCTGCCTGGTCGCCTGCGACGCCGGCTGCCTCATGCAGATGCGCGGGGGGCTGACGCGCCGGAAATCGCCGGTGCGGGCGCTGCACCTCGCCGAGGTGCTCGACGGAGGCCGCCCCTGAGCGATCATCAGCTCGCCGCTCCGCTCCGGCAGCGCGCCGACGGCGCGCTCCACGATCCGTTCCTCCAGCAGGCACTCACGATCGCCACCACCAAGTTCATCGACCTGCGCCGCGAGGCCTTCGCGGGCTTTCCCGAGGGCGAAGCCCTGCGGGACCAGGCGCGGGCGATCAAGGAAGCGACCCTCCAGCGGCTCGATCACCATCTGGAGACGCTCGTCGGCAACATCGAGCGGCTGGGCGGCCACGTCCACTACGCCGCCAGCTCCGAAGAGGCGCGCCGGATCGTGGTCGACATCGCGCGGCGGGCCGGCGCGCGCATGGCCGTGAAATCGAAATCGATGGCGACCGAGGAGATCGACCTCAACGAGGCGCTCGAGCGCGAGGGGATCACGCCGGTCGAGACGGACCTGGGCGAATACATCATCCAGCTCGCCCACGAGCGTCCCTCCCACATCATCGCGCCGGCGATCCACAAGACGAAGGGGCAGGTGGCCGAGCTGTTCAGCCGCGAGCTCAAGCGGCCCGTGGAGGCCGACCCCGAGGAGCTGACGCGGATCGCCCGCGCCGAGCTCCGACAGAAATTCCTGCAGGCGGACATCGGGATCACCGGCGCCAACTTCGCCGTGGCCGACACGGGGACGGTCGTGCTCGTGACCAACGAGGGCAACGGCCGGATGGTCACCTCGCTGCCACGGGTCCACGTGGCCGTGATGGGCGCCGAGAAGGTCGTGCCCTCGATGACCGATCTGATGGTCTTTCTCGCCATCCTGGCGAAGAGCGCGACGGGCCAGAAGCTCTCGGTGTACACCACGCTCGTCCGCGGCCCGCGGCGGGCGGGCGAGCTCGAGGGGCCGGAGGAGTTCCACCTGGTCCTGCTCGACAGCGGGCGGATCGCCCAGCTCGGCGGCCCTCTCCGCGAGGCGCTCAGCTGCCTGCGCTGCGGGGCCTGCCTGAACGTGTGTCCGGTGTACCGGCAGATCGGCGGCCACGCCTACGGCCACACGTACCCCGGGCCCATCGGCATCCTCCTGACCGCGATGCTCGAGGGCACGGGCTCGGTGAAGGAGCTGGCTCACGCCTCCTCGCTCTGCGGCGCCTGCGCCGACGCGTGCCCCGTACGGATCGACATCCCGAAGATGCTGATCGAGCTGCGGCGCGAGGTTGGCGACCAGAAGATCGCGCCGTGGATCGAGCGCGTCACGTTCAAGCTCCTGGCGCAGGTGCTCGTGCGGCCGGCGCTCTACCGGCTCGCCGCGCGGGTCGGTCGCGTCCTGCAGCGCCCGTTCGCCCGCGGCGGCACGATCAGCGGCCTTCCGCTCTTCCTGGACGACTGGACGCGCACGCGCGATCTGCCGCCGGTGGCGGCGCGGACGTTCCAGGAGCGCTGGGCCGCGGAGCGAGAGGCCGCGCCGTGACCACCCGGGCCGAGTTCTTCGCGAGGATCCGCGGCGAGCTTCGCAAGAAGCCGGCGCTGTTCGCCGCGTCGACCGCGGCCCGGCCGGAGCATCCGGCGACCCAGGCCGACGCGATTCGCCGCGAGCTGGCCGAGCGGTGGCCCGAGACCCTGGAAGCGTTCCGCCTCGAGTTCGAGCGCGTGGCCGGGGTGTTCCACCGCGTCGCGTCCCTCGACGACGTCGCCCCGACGATCGACCGCATCGCCCGCGAGCGCGGCGCCCGGGAGCTGGTGAGCTGGCACGCCGCGTCCGTCGCCGGCGACGGGCTGTCGCGCGCCCTCACGGCGCGCGGGCTGGGCGTGCACGAGATGCCGGCCGGCGAGGCGGCCGATGGCGCCGAGCGCGCGCGGCTCCGGGCGATCACCGCCCGCGCCGATCTCGGGCTCACGGGCGTCGATCTGGCGGTCGCCGAGACCGGCACGCTCGTTCTCGTGTCGGGCGCCGGCCGGCCGCGCTCGACGTCGCTGCTGCCGCCCTGCCACATCGCCCTGTTCGATCGCACCGCGCTCGTCGAATCGCTGCCTCAGGTCGGCGTGTTTCTCGAGGCCTGGCACCGAGACGGCGCGCCGCCGGCCGATGGCGCCGTCGTCAACTTCATCACGGGTCCGAGCCGGACTGCGGACATCGAGCTCACCCTGACGCGCGGGGTGCACGGGCCGAAGGAAGTGCACGCGATCTTCGAGGACGGGGGCCTTCGTGGCTGAGCGGTACTTCACGGCGGCCGACGTGGAGGCGCTCATCCCCAGGCTCACCCGGATCATGGAACGGGTGATGGCGGCTCACTCGGAGGCCGGTGCGGTGCGGGATCGGCTCCAGGCCGAGCAGCAGCGGATCGCCGCGGCCGGCGGCGCCGTGCTCGACCGCCGCGCCTGGCGCGCCGGCAAGGAGCGCGTCGAGCAGCTGACCGGCGAGATCCAGCGAGGGCTCGACGAGATCGCGAAGCTCGGCGGAGCCCCGAAGGATCTCGGCCTCGGGCTGGTCGACTTTCTCCATCTCCGCGACGGCGAGGAGGTCAACCTCTGCTGGAAGTACGGCGAGCGTGAAATCCGCCACTGGCACGGACTGGACGAAGGCTACGCCGGGAGAAAGCCCCTCTGATGCCCTACCGCGCGGTCCTCTTCGATCTCTTCGACACGCTGGTCCGCTTCGATCGCGAGCGCATGCCCGAGATCCAGATCAACGGCAAGGTCGTGCGCTCCTCCGCCGGCATGCTGCACGGCATCCTGCGAACGCAGGCGCCCGAGATCGGCCTCGAGGCGTGCTACGAGGCGCTCGGCGCGAGCTGGCGGGAGGCCGAGCGCCTCCGCGCGCTGGACCACCGCGAGGTCTCGGCGCTCGATCGCTTCGCCCACTTCTTCCGTGAGCTCGGGCTGGACGAGTCGGCGCTGCCGGCGGGCTTCGGCCGCGCCCTGATCGACGCCCATCGCGGGGCGCTCGGGGGCGCCGCGGAGTTCCCGGCGCACCACGGCCCGCTGCTGCGCCGGCTCGCCGAGCGCTACCGGCTCGCCGTCGTCTCGAACTTCGACTACACGCCCACGGCGCTCGACATCCTCGGACGCGCAGGTGTCGTGGAGCTCTTCGACACCATCGTCGTCTCGGACGAGGTCGGCTGGCGCAAGCCGCGGCGCGATATCTTCGACGTCGCGCTCGCCCGTCTCGGCGTTCCGGCCGACGCGTCGCTCTTCGTCGGCGACCGGGCCGACATGGACGTGCTGGGAGCCCAGCAGATCGGAATGGACGCGGCGTGGATCAACCGGGACCGCGAGCCTTTGCCGTCCGGGGTCGCGCCGCCGACCTACGAAATTCGCGATCTCGGCGAGCTGGGCCCGATCCTGGGCGTCTGAATCGGCGGCGGGGGCTGGCGCGTCTAAAGGTCGAGGCACAGAAGACCCATGGCGACAGCACGCAAGGTGATCATCGTCGGCTCGGGCCCGGCCGGCTACACGGCGGCCGTCTACGCCGCGCGCGCCAACCTGGCGCCGCTCATGCTGACGGGCATCCAGGCCGGCGGCCAGCTCACGCTCACCACGCTCGTCGAGAACTACCCCGGCTTCGTCGACGGCGTCCAGGGGCCCGAGCTGATGGAGACGATGCGCAAGCAGGCGGAGCGCTTCGGCACCGAGATGATCGCCGAGGACGCGACGTCGGTGGACTTCGGTCGCCGGCCCTTCGTGGTGCGCGCCGGCGACGCGAGCTACGAGAGCGACACGGTGATCCTCGCGACCGGGGCCACCGCGAAGCTCCTCGGGCTCGACGCCGAGACCAAGCTCATGGGTCGCGGCGTGTCGACGTGCGCCACGTGCGACGGCTTCTTCTTCAAGGACCGGAACATCATGGTGGTGGGCGGCGGCGACTCCGCGATGGAGGAGGCGCTCTACCTCGCGCGGCTCGGCCGGAAGGTCGAGGTGGTCCACCGTCGCGACAGCCTCCGCGCCTCCAAGTTCATGCAGGATCGCGCGCGTGAGAACCCCAAGATCGAGTTCATCTGGAACAGCGCCGTCGACGACATCCTCGACGTCCAGGGGGGCAAGGTCACCGCGGTCCGCCTCAAGAACCTCAAGACCGGCGCCCTCGACGAGCGTCCCGTCGACGGCCTCTTCATCGCGATCGGGCATCGTCCGAACACCGAGATCGTTCGCGGCCAGATCGACCTCTTGCCCAACGACTACGTCAAGGTCGTCCCGGGGACGACGCAGACGTCGGTGCCCGGTGTCTTCGCCGCCGGGGACGTCCAGGATCACGTCTACCGGCAGGCGGTGACCGCCGCCGGCACCGGCTGCATGGCCGCGCTCGAGGCCGAGCGCTACTTGGAGAGCCCGCAGCCGCGCTAGCTCGTGTATCATGGCTTGCGGAAACGAAAACCCGCTGCCGCGACAAGGAGAGCGACGACATGGCCGTGTCGGTCACTGTCTACAGCAACGTCGGGTGAGGGCCCTGCCACAAAGCGATGGAGTATCTATCGCAAAAGGGCATCCCGTTCGTCGAGCGAAACGTCGGCCGTGACCCCGGCGCGCGCGAGGAATTGATGTCGCTCGGTCTCCTGTCGCTGCCGGTGCTCCTCATCGGCGACAAGCGGCTGACCGGCTTCAATCCGGCCGCCATCGACGCGGCGCTGAACGCCTCGTAGAATCGGAGGTCTCATGAACGAGCCTTCGGCAGCGAACATCGACAAGATGTGGGCGTACGCCCGGAAGTACGCGGAGAAGTCCGGCACTTCGCTCCACCCCGACCGCGCCGTCACCGAGACGGTCGTGACAGGGCTCGCGCGCCACATCGAGCAGGTGGGCAAGCCGCTCTGTCCCTGCAACTTCTATCCGGATCCGGCCGCGGAGGCGAAGCAGCGGCGCTGGATCTGCGCCTGCGACGAGATGCAGAAGTACAAGTACTGCCATTGCCTCTTGTTCGTGACGCCCGAAGGTGTCCCCATCACCGAGTACCTGCCCGAGGACCACGAGGGACGCCAGGCGTACGGCATCGTACGGGACCCGATCCCCGACAAGGGACGGGCGATGAGTAAGGTGCTCGGGCGCCACCAGGCAGAGGGCTCGACCGGGGGATAGCACCGCGTCGTCACGAATCTGATGCGACGACGTCCCACTCTCCTCTGGTGGGTCAGCGCGGTCGCGGCGCTCCTCGCGGCCGCCTGCGACCAGGGAAGCGGCGCCAAGAGCCGCGCCCTCACGTCGATCAAGGTCGTCATCGCCGACTACAGCAAGGACCACACGCGTCCCTTCTGGCAGTCCCTCTCCGAGGCGTACACGAAGCAGACCGGCATCAAGGTGGACCTGCAGGTCGTCGACTGGAACTCGATCGACCAGCAGGTCACCACGATGATCCAGAACAACCAGCCGCCCGACGTGCTGAACCTGAACGCCTTCTCCAGCTACGCGAAGGACGGACTGCTCCACTCGGCGGACGAGGTCCTCTCTCCCAGGACGCGTGAAGACTTCCTGCCCGCGTTCGTCCGGGGCGGTGAGTACCAGGGCAAGCTCTACGGGTTCCCGATCCTCTCGAGCGCACGCGCCTTCTTCTACAACAGGGATCTCCTCGCGCGCGCCGGGGTCGCCGCGCCACCCCGGACGTGGGACGAGCTCGTCACGGCGGCCCGGCGAGTCCGGGCGCTCGGCGCGGACACCATCGGCTACGCCCTTCCGCTGGGTCCCGAGGAGGCCCAGGCCGAGTGGGCCATCTGGATGTGGAACAACGGCGGTGACTGGAAGTCCGGCGATCAGTGGGCGGACGGCGCCTTCCAGCTCTTCAAGGACGGCAAGGTCGGCATGGTCATGGGGTTCAGCCCGCTGGCCAAGCAGCTCGACGCCGAGGGCAAGATCCAGTACGCCGTCGCGGAGATGCCGACGAACATCGGCACCGCGGTGACGCTCGCCGTCGAGGACTACCTGATGGCGTTCAAGAAGCCGGGGAACGCGGACGCGGTCAAGACGTTCCTCGACCTCTACTACCAGCCCGAGACGATCACGCGGTGGATTCGCGCGGAAGGCTTTCTCCCGGTGACCAGGTCCGGTCTCGAGCAGATGCGGGCCGACCCGGGGCTCAAGCCGTACCTCGACGCCTTGCCGAGCGCGAAGCTCGCCCCCACCATCGATCCCGCATGGGACAAGGTGAAGCTCGACGTGCAGCAGACCATCGGGCTCGCCGTGCAGCCCGGCGGAAATCCCAAGCAAGTCCTCGATCGGCTCCAGCACAACGCCGCCGCCGCGGGCGGTCGCTGACGGTGGGCGGTCCTCGCCGCGCGCGGCGAGCGACCGGCTGGCAGGCGCTCTTCTGGCTCGGGCCGAGCCTCGCGCTGATCGGCGGCTTCGTGCTGTACCCGGCAGCCCAGCTCGTCCGGGCGTCGCTCAGCCAGTTCTCGGTCACCGGCCTCGCGCAGGGATTCGTCGGGCTCCGCAATTACACGCGGCTCTTCCGGCAAGAGCCGCTCGCCATGGTCGTGGCGAATACCGTGGTCTGGGTGGCCGTCGTCGTCGCGGTCACGATCTTCTTGTCGCTGGCGCTGGCGCAGCTTCTGGGCGCGCGCTTTCCGGGCCGAACGCTCGTGCGCTGGGCGCTCATCGTACCGTGGGCGGCGTCGGTCATCATGACGTCGAAGCTCTTCGCGTGGATCTACGACTACTACTTCGGCGTTCTCAACCCGGCGCTCCAGGCGCTCGGAATCCTGAGCCACCCGGTGGACTGGCTCGGCGACGACGCGACCGTCATGGGCGCGATGATCGCGGTCGGCGTGTTCGTCTCGCTGCCGTTCACGACGTACGTCCTGCTCGCCGGGCTTCAGGGGATCTCGCCGGACGTCTTCGAGGCCGCGCGGGTCGACGGCGCGTCGGCGTGGCGAACGTACCGGTCGGTGACGCTGCCGCTGCTGCGGCCTGCCCTCCTGGTGGCCACCGTGCTGAACATCATCTACGTCTTCAACTCGTTTCCGATCGTGTGGACGCTCAACGATCGCAATCCCGGCTTCGGGCACGACACGATGATCACCTACATGTACAAGATCGCCTTCAAGAGCTCGCTGCGCGACGTCGGGCTCGCGGCGGCGCTGGGGGTGGTCAACGTGCTGCTGATCCTGCTCGCCGTGGTCGGTTACTTGAAAACCGTGCGCTGGCGCGAGGAGGCGGCGTGAGGCAAGGCGCCGCCCCGCGCGCGGCCCTGGCCCTCGCGGGGCTCCTGCTGGGGGCCCTCGTGCTGTCGCCCTATCTGGTGATGCTCCTGGCCGCGGTGAAGCCGGCCGGCGAGCTGCGGATCAGCCCGCCGCGCCTCACGCCGATTGACTGGCAGTGGGGCCACTTCGCGGACGTGATGCGCGACCCCGACTTCCTGACCTGGCTGCGGGTCTCCCTGGTCGTCGCCGCCGCCTCGACGGCCCTCGTGCTCCTCGCCGCCGTGCCGGCCGCGTATTACACGGCGCGCCACCGGTTCCGCGGCCGGACCGCGTTCCTCTTCCTGGTGCTCGTCACCCAGATGTTCTCGCCGACCGCGCTCGTGGTCGGCCTGCACCGCGAGTTCTTCGAGCTCGATCTCATCAACACGTACCTGGCGCTCGTCCTCACCAACGCGGCCTTCAACCTCGCGTTCGCCGTCTGGATCCTGCGCGCCTTCTTCGCGTCCATCCCGCGAGAGATCGAGGAGGCGGCCGCCGTCGACGGGTGCGGCCGGTTGCGCGTGCTCTGGCAGATCGTGCTCCCCGTGTCACGGCCGGGCCTCGTGACCGCCCTGATCTTCAGCTTCATCGCGGCGTGGAACGAGTACATCGTGGCGCTGACGCTGATGACCGATCCGGACAAGAAGCCCCTGACCGTCGGCATCACGTCGTACGTCACGGCGTACGTTCAGCACTGGAACTCGCTCTTCGCCGCCTCGCTCATCGCGATCGTGCCCGTCGTGGCGCTCTTCGCCCTCATCGAGCGCCACCTGGTCGCCGGCCTCACGGCGGGAAGCGTCAAGTAGCGTCGGCCGGGAGGGGCCCGGGTGCCTACGTGTTTGTGGTGACGTCGAGCACCTTGTACTCGTGCTGGCCGTCCCGGTACACGATGGCCCGCGTGATGGCATGGTCGCTGGGAGAGGCGACGCAGATGATGAGCATGCCGGTGCCGTACTTCTGCAGCTTCTGCTCGCTCAAGCCGTTGAAGAACTTCGGCAGCTCTCCCTTCGTCGAGTGCTCGTTGTACACCTGGAAGCCGGCCGTGGCCTTCTGCGCCGCCCAGGCATCCTTCTGGAGCAGAAGGCCGTTCCCATCGACCTCGGTGTCCACGTGATTGACGCTGACCACGCCGCCCTGCTTGTAGATGCCCATAATGCAACCGGTGAACTCGCCGCTGATCACCTCGCCGCCGGTCATCGGCGTGCTCGAGTTCTCGCC
>QHSM01000106.1 GCA_003221595.1 Candidatus Rokuibacteriota bacterium
TGGATCCGGCTCTCGCTCGGCGAGACGCCGATCTTCCAGGACATCAAGGCCCGAGGCCGTACCACCACCAACCCGTGGCGCGAGGCGTTCCTCAGCAACAACTTCAAGTACGTGGTCATCGCCAGCGTGGTGGTGCTCGGACAGGGCTGCGTCTGGTACAGCGGCCAGTTCTGGGCGCTGTTCTATCTTCAGAAGGTCAAGAACGTCGACGTGCTGGCGTCGAGCTACATCATCGCGGTCGCGCTGCTGATCGCGACGCCGACGCTGATCTTCTGGGGCTGGCTCTCGGACAAGATCGGCCGCAAGCCGATCATCCTGGGCGGCATGCTATTGGCGTCGATCACGTACTATCCGCTCTACACCGCCCTCGGCAACTATGCCGATCCCAAGGTCGGAATCAACTACACGATGGCCATCCTCATCGTCGTGATCCTGGTCAACTACGTGGGCATGACCTACGGGCCGATCGGGGCGTTCCTGGCCGAGTTCTTCCCGAGCCGTATTCGCTATACCTCGGTGTCGGTGCCCTATCACATCGGCAACGGGTGGGGCGGTGGTCTCGTGCCCATCATCACCACGGCGGCGTACGCCAAGGCGGTGGATGTGGGCGCCAGCAATCCCCTCATGTGGGCCCTGGTCTATCCCATCGCACTCCCGGCCATCATGTTCCTCATCGCCATCTTCGTGATGCCGGAGACGCGCAAGCACAGCATCTGGGAGGAAGGCGCGATCGAGGCTCAGCGCAGCCGCGCGTAGTTGCCAGTAGGCGGGGAGGGGCGGTGGGCCCGGGCTCACCGCCCCCTCCCGCGCCGTTCCCCGCATCCCTCAGATCAGCCAGGCCTCTCCGGTAAACCTGCTGCCACGGGTGGGCAAAATGTTCCCACTGTGCCGCCAAAACTGACAGGCCAAAGGGGCATTTCGCCCTCCCGAAGCTATCCGGAAGGCGCCTAAAGCGTAAGGATTCCTCGTGAATCCATTGCCGGGCGCGAGCGTCTTATCTTCGGCACAGCGGTTGCAGCCATCGCTGGCCCAAGTAGCGCGGGAAGGAGAACGAGGAGGCCCCGACAATGGAAACGATTCGCGAGCGACTGGAAGAGGATCTCAGAACGGCAGTCAGCCGGCTCCGCCGGATGGGCGGGGCGGTCGCTGTCGAGGAGTTGCCGGGCCCCATCGGCGACAACTCGCCATTCGCCGACGAGGTCGACGAGATTCAGGCCAACGAGCGCCGTGAGATCGGCTTCGCGACGCGCGAGCTGCTGGTGGACCGGGTCAACCGGCTGTCCGCGGCGCTGGACCGTCTCAAGGATGGTGAGTACGGCACCTGTGTGGAGTGCGAGGAGCCGATTTCTCCCGCGCGCCTCCGGGCCCTTCCGGAGGTCCAGACCTGCGTTCGGTGCCAGGACCGGATCGAGCGTATGGGGCGCCAGTTCGAGCGGGAAGAGGAAGATCTCGAGACGGCCGACGACGACTAGACGACGACCAGCTGATCAAGAGCGACTTTCCAGCGGGGCCGGAAGAGGATTCCGGCCCCGTTTTTTGTGTAGGCTAGGGCTCGTGCGGACGCCCCTTCTGGATCTCGCGCGGCCCGGCTTCCACCGCCTCTGCCGCGCCTACTTCGGTCTCGAGCTGGCCGGCACCGAGAACATTCCCGCCACCGGGCCCGTCATCATCACGCCGAACCATCAGACCTACGCCGATCCAGCGCTCGTGAGCATCCCGGTCCGGCGCCGGGTCTATTACATGGCGTGGAACCGGCTCTTCGAGATCCCCCTGTTCAACTGGTTCATCCGGAGCCTGCGCGCCTTTCCGGCGCGCATCGACTCGCCCGACCCGTCGTCGGCGCGGGAGGCGGTCCGGCTGCTCCAGGCGGGCCACGTCGTCATGATCTTTCCCGAGGGGGAGCGGACCCGCACCGGGGGAGTCGAGCGCTTCAAGTCCGGCGCGTTCCGTCTGGCGGCATCGCTCCAGGTGCCGGTGCTGCCGGTCACGATCAGCGGAGGGCACGCGTCCTGGCCTCCGGGCCGGGTGCTTCCGCGTCGCGGGCGCATCAGGATCAGCTACCACCCGGTCCTCAAGCCCGATCCCACGCTCGCCCCGCGCCGCGCCGCCGCCGACCTGGCCGACCGCGCCCGCGCCGCGATCCTCACCGCGCTGAACGAATCCTAGAAGGGTTCCTCCAGCCCGTAGCCCGCTTCGACGAGGCGCTGTTTCACCGCGTCGATCTGCTCGGGCCCCGTGGTCTCGAGCGTCAGCTCGACCCGGCTTTCGCCGATGGCCGCGTGGGAGAAGGCGCGATCGTGCTCGATGTGCACGATGTTGGCGCGGCACTCGGCGATCAGCGCGGTCAGGCGCGCGAGCGCGCCCGGCTGGTCGCGGAGGATCACGCCGAAGCGCACGAGGCGCCCGTCCTTCACGAGGCCGCGCACGATGATCCGCGAGATCATCGTGACGTCGATGTTGCCGCCGGAGAGCACGAGCACGACGGTGCGCCCGGCGAGGCCGAGCCGGCGATTCAGGAGCGCCGCCAGCGGAGTCGCGCCGGCGCCCTCGACGACGGTCTTCTCGATCTCGAGCAGCAAGAGGATGGCGTTGGCCATCTCCTCCTCCGTCACCGTCACGACCTCGTCGACGCAGCGCGAGGCGAGCGCCAGCGTCAGCTCGCCGACCTGACGGACCGCGATGCCGTCGGCGATCGTCGGCGCCGGCGGCAGCGTGACGCGGCTTCTCGCCTCGAGCGCGCGCTGCATCGCCGGCAGCGCCTCGGCCTGGACGCCGATCACGCGCACGTCGGGTCGGGCGGCCTTGATCGCCAGGCCGACGCCGGCGACGAGACCGCCGCCGCCGATCGGAACCACGACCGCGTCCAGGTCGGGCCGCTGCTCGAGGAGCTCGAGCCCGATGGTGCCCTGGCCCGCGACGACGCGCGGGTCGTCGAACGGGTGCACGAAGTTGAGACCGCGCTCGGTCGCGATCTCCCGCGCCCGGCCGTACGCCTCGTCGTAGTTGGCGCCGGCCAGGATGACCTCCGCTCCGTAGCGCCGCGCGGAGGTCACCTTGATGAGCGGCGCCCACTCCGGCATGACGATGACCGCGGCGATACCCAGCCGCGCCGCGTGGAACGCCACGGCCAGACCGTGGTTGCCGGCGCTGGCGGCGGCGACGCCGGTCGCTCGCTCGGCGGCATCGAGCTGCATCAACAGATTCGCCGCCCCGCGCTCCTTGAACGAGCCGGTCATCTGGACGTTCTCGAGCTTGAGGTAGCAGCGCACTCCGCTCATCTCGGACAGGGTCTGCGCGTACGCGCAGGGCGTCTCGAGGATCGCGCCCTTGAGCCGCTGTCGCGCGGCCTCGATCTCCGTGACGCTCAGCAGGTCTTTCAAAACGGCGTCCGCGGCTCGCCGAGCGCGGGTGACATGATCGCGACGGGCATGAGGGGCGTCGAGTAGGCGTAGCCCGTACGGCCGCGCCAGTCGAGCAGGATGAGCCCGCCTTGTCCCCGGCCTTCCTCGACGAGGAGATCGACGGCGACCTTCGCGGCGTACTCGGGATCGCCCGCGTCCTTGAGGTACGCGAGCGTCCGGTGCCCGAGAACCACGCGGATGATCGCCTCGCCGTCGCCGGTGCACGACACGCCGCCCACCGAGCTCTCGGCGTAGGTGCCGCAGCCGATCAGGGCGCTGTCCCCGACACGGCCGGGCGCCTTGCCGGCGGTGCCCCCGGTCGACGTCGCGGCGGCGATGGTGCCGCTCCGGTCCAGGGCGACCGCGCCGACCGTGCCGCCGATCGTGCTGCGCCGCGCGGCGCGCTCGGCGTGGCGCCGCCGCTGGCGGTCCGTGACGAGCGCTGCGGGATCGCACTCGGCAATGCCCGCCGAGCGCGCGAATGCGAGCGCCCCTTCGCCCACCAGCAGAATGTGGCGGCCGGCGTCGAGGATGCGGCGTGCCAGCGTGATCGGGTTGGCGACGCGCGGGACCGCAGCGACGGCGCCGCACTGCAGCCGGTCGCCCTCCATGATCGACGCGTCCAGTTCGACCATGCCGTCGCGGTTGAGGACCGAGCCGCGCCCGGCGTTGAAGCCCGGATCGTCCTCGAGCACGCGCACCGCGGCCTCGACAGCGTCGAGGGCGGCGCCGCCCGCCGAGAGGATTCGCCAACCCGCGAGAGCGGCGGCACGCATGCCCCGGCGAAGCTCGTCGCGCCCCTCGCCCGGGTCCGCGCCGGCGCCGCCGTGGAGGATGATCGTGGGTACGCGCGTCGTGGCGGAGCGGTCGGACGATGGCGGCACGCTATTCACCGTGTCACAATCCCGGCGAATTGCAAAACCCGCGGACGCTCTCGCAGCTGAACACGACGATCGTCGATTGCCGCCGATGCCCGCGTCTGGTCGCCCATCGGGAGGGGGTCGCGGCCAAGCCGCCGCCCCGCTATCAGGGCCAGCGCTACTGGGCGCGACCGCTGCCGGGCTTCGGCGACCCGGATCCGCGGCTCCTGCTGGTGGGGCTGGCGCCGGCGGCACACGGCGGGAACCGGACGGGACGGATGTTCACGGGGGATCGCAGCGGCGACTGGCTCTTCGACGCGCTCCACCACGCCGGGTTCGCCAACCAGCCTGGTTCCGAGCGTCGCGGCGACGGCCTCGAGCTCCGCGACGCCTACATCACGGCTGCGATCCGCTGCGCGCCGCCCCTGAACAAGCCGACGCCCGCCGAGATCGCCCGCTGCGAGCCCTACCTGTTGGCGGAGCTCCGGCTCCTCAGCCGCGTGCGCGTCGTCGTCGGGCTCGGTCGCATCGGCTGGCAGGCGTACCTGCGAGCACGGCGCGCCCTCGGCGAATCCCCGCCGCGGCCGGCGCCGAGGTTCGGGCACGGTGCTCAGGTGCGGTTCGACGACGGGGTGACGCTGATCGCGTCGTATCATCCGAGCCAGCAGAACACCTTCACGGGCAAGCTCACCCGGCCGATGCTGCGGGGGATCTTCGTGACGGCGCGACGTCTCCTGGCGTGAGCGCTAGTCGACGAGGTCCGTGGGCAGGCGAGGCCGCTCGGACACGGTGAGCGTCAGCTCTCGCCGCTGACCCTCGCGGAGAATCACGACGCGTGCCCGCTGGCCGGGCCGCAGCGTCTTCACCTTCGCGAGATATTCCTGATGCGTCTTGATCGGCGTGCCCTCGATCGCCGTCAGGATGTCGCCGCCGACCAGATACTCCTCGCCCTGCACGACCACCGACATGGTCCCGCCGCGCACGCCGGCCCGTTCGGCCGGGCTTCCCTCGTACACGATCTCGATGAGGTAGCCCGGGGCGAGCGGCAGCCGGAACAGCGACGAGATCTGGGCGTCGATCTCGCGGCCCTGGAGCCCCAGCCACGGGCGCGCAACGCGCCCCGTCTCGCGCAGATCGCGGAGCACCGCCTTCGCCGCGTTGATCGGCAGCGCGAAGCCGATCGAGTTCGCCTCCTCGGAGATGAACGTGTTGATGCCCATGACCGAGCCGCAACGATCGACCAGGGGGCCTCCCGAGTTTCCGGGGTTGATGGGGGCATCGGTCTGGATCATCGGCTGCTCGGCGAGGCCGGGCAGGATCCGGTTGAGCCCGCTCACGATGCCGCGGGTCATCGTTTGCTCGAGGCCCATCGGGTTGCCGATCGCCACGACCTCGTCGCCGACACGGAGCGCCGCCGAATCGCCCAGGCGCGCGGCGGGCAGGGGCGTCGTCACCTCGAGCCGGAGCAGGGCGAGATCGGTCACCGTGTCCATCCCGAGCACGCGAGCCGGCGTCTTGGTCCCGGAATCGAGCGTGACGGAGAGCGAGGCCGCGCCGTCGACGACGTGCGCGTTGGTGAGGACCTGGCCGTCGCGTTCGATGACGACACCCGACCCCACGACCGTCTCGAACCGGCGCTGCGGCTTCGCCTTGTTGATCTTGACCGCCTGGATGGAGACGACGATCGGCGACACCCGCTCGAAGAGCGTCGCGAGCGACTCGGTACACGGCTCTGCGAGAGCTGACTGCGGAGCCGCGAGGACGACAAGCAGAGCGGCGATGCCGAGCGCGCGCATCACGCTGGATGATACAACGGCCGGCCGGACGGCGTTCGGTATAATCAGTCGGTGCGCATCGTCGTGGCCCTCCTGTCGATCGTATTGCTCCTTGCCGCGTCCGCGGCGCCGGCGGCGGACCGGGTCGTCGCCTCCACACTCGACAACGGGCTCCGTGTCTTGCTGCTCGAGGATCACCGAAGCCCGATCGTGTCGTTCCAGGTCTGGTACCGCGTCGGCTCGCGTGACGAGCACCGGGGCGCGACCGGGATCGCCCACTTCCTCGAGCACCTGATGTTCAAGGGCACGCCGGCGCGCGGACCCAAGCAGTTCGCGCGGCTCGTCGAGGAGAACGGCGGCCAGGACAACGCGTTCACCTCGCAGGATGTGACGTCGTACTTCGTCGACATCGCCGCCGACAAGATCGATCTCGTCATCGAGCTCGAGGCCGATCGCATGCAGAACCTGCTGCTCGATCCCAAGGAGATCAACGCGGAGCGCGAGGTGGTCATCGAGGAGCGTCGCACCCGGACCGAGGACGACCCGAGCGGCTTCCTCGGCGAGGAGGTCGGCTCGATCGCCTTCAAGGCGCATCCCTATGGCTCTCCGATCATCGGCTGGATGGAGGACATCAAGCGGATCACGCCGGCGGAGATTCGTGCCTTCTACAAGACGTACTACGTGCCGAACAACGCGATCGTGGTGGCGGTCGGCGATTTCCGGGCCCCGGCCGTGCTGGAGAAGATCCAGAAGACCTTCGGCCGGATTCCTCGTGCCCAGACCCCGCCCCCGGTGCTCGCCGTCGAGCCGACGCAGAACGGCGAGCGACGGGTCATCGTGAAGAAGGAAGCCGAGCTTCCCGTCGTCTATATGGCCTGGCACGTGCCGAACCACCGGGCGAACGACGCCCCGGCCCTCGAGGTGCTGTCGACGATCCTGTCGGGGGGCCGTGCCTCACGGCTCTATCGCGATCTCGTCTACCAGCGCCAGCTCGCGCTCGAGGCGGGCGGAGACTACTCGTACTTCGCGCTCGACCCGAACCTCTTCTGGTTCTGGGCGACGCCGATGCCGGGCCAGACTTCCGAGACGCTCGAAGCCGAGCTCGCCAAGCACATGGAGAGGCTCAAGACCGAGCCGGTGACCGACGAGGAGCTGGCGCGCGCGAAGAATCAAATCGAGTCCGCCTTCGTCTTCCAGGAGGACTCGGTCCACCGCCGGGCCGCGCTTCTGGCGCGCTTCGAGCTGATCGGCGGCTACGCGCAAACGGACTCCTTCATGACCAAGATCCGTGCGGTGACCGCCGCCGACCTGACCCGGGTGGCGGGCGCCTGGTTCGCGCCGGAGCGGAGGAGCGTCGGCGTGCTGCTGCCGAAGCCCCGATGAACGCGCGCGCCGGTCGAACGCGAATCGCCCTCGCGGCCGTCGTCGCCCTGGCGGGCGCCCTCGGGTCGGGGCCCGCCGTCGCCGCGCCGCTCGCGCACCGCGAGGTCCTGCCGAACGGCATCGTCTTGCTGGTGGCCGAGCGACCGGCGGTGCCGATCGTCGCGGGGAGATCGACTCGGCCATCGAATTCGTCGGCGGTAGCCTCGAGGCCGCGGCCGGGCGCGACAACCTCACGGTGGCGCTCTCCGTCCAGAAGAAAGACTTCTCGCTCGGACTGGACCTCCTCTCGGAGGTCGTCCTCTCGCCGACCTTCCCCGCGGCGGAAGTGACGCGCAAGGTTGCCGAGATCCAGGCGGCCATTCAGCGTTCCAACGAAGATCCAGGAACCCTGGCGACCCGGGCCCTGTCTCGGCTGGTCTACCCGAGCCACCCGTACGGCCGGCCGGTCGAGGGCACCCGTGAATCGGTGGCCCGCCTCACGCGAGACGACGTCGTGAAGTTCTACGCGCGGCAGGCGCGTCCGGACGCCACCGTCGTCGCGGTCGTCGGCGCCGTCACGGTCGACGAGGCGCGCCGCGAGATCACGGCGCGGCTCGGCTCGTGGGCCCGTCCGTCCGACCCGCCGCCGTCGATCACGCCGCCGACCGTGGCGATGACGCCGCACGAGGAGACCATCAAGCGCGAGCTGACGCAGTCGACGCTCATGTTCGGCCGGCGCGCCGTCCGGCAGACGGAGCCGGACTATTTTCCGCTCTCCGTCGCGTCCTACGTGCTCGGCGGTGGCTCGACGTCTCGGCTCTACACGCGGGTGCGCGAGGAATCGGGGCTCGCGTACGCGGTCTACAGCTGGGTCTCGCCGGCGCGATACGGGGCGGCCTTCGCCGTCAGCGCCCAGACCCGCACGGCCGAGGTGCCGAAGGTCGTGGTCATGATCCGCGAGGAGCTGGCCCGGATGACGCGCGAGCCGGTCTCCGAGCGCGAGCTGGCGCTCGCCAAGCAGTACCTGATCGGGAGCTTCCCGTTCCGTCTCGACACCTCGTCGAAGGTGGCCGATTTCCTCGCCGCGATCGAGGATCAAGGGCTCGGGCTCGACTACGCCGATCGGTACAAGGAGCGGATCGGCCGAGTCACCGTCCGCGACGTCCAGGACGTCGCCACCAAGTACTTTCCGCCGGCCTCCTTCAGCCTCGTCACCGTCGGCGAGATCAAATGAATCTCCGCGCGGCCGCGTGCCTCCTCGGCCTGCTCCTCGCGGGGCCGCCGGGAGTGCTGGCCGCCTCGTTCACGCTCGGCCCCGAGCAGCGAAGCGACGCGATCCGGGTCGGCGCCCGCTCGGTCACCCAGGAGTCGTTCGACGCCGAGTGGCGCGTCGCCAATCCGTCGGGCGACAGCGTGACCGTGGTCACCCCGTTCCACCGGATCGTCATGGCCGCCCGGCACGCCGCGTTCAAGAACGAGCCGCTGAAGCCGGACGAGCCGGAGAAGCTGCTCAAGAGCCAGCAGGACCGGCTGGTGATCCTGGCGCAGCTCCGCGGCCCGCGCGAGGACTTCGCGCGCTTCTACGCGCCGCGGCTCCTCGTGGGCGATCTGGAGATCGCCCCCGCCTTCGTCCAGAACGAGCGCACCGCCGTTCGCGCGGACGGCGGAGCCTTTCTCGCCCGATGTGTGTACCGCTTCCCGACCAAGGATCTGACGACGAGCTCGCGCCTGCTGCTGATCATCCGCGACGCGGACGGCCGCGACGTCAGCAGCTTCACGATCGACCTCGCCTCGATGCGATAGGGGAGGGCAGCCCGGGTCGTGCGGGCGCACGGCTGGGTCGGGCTCGGCGTCGTCGCCGGCGCGGAGGCGCTCCTGCTCGCGGGCGAGCCGACCGTGAGGGGCTGGTTCACGCCGATCGTCTGGACCGGCTACGTCCTGTTCGTGGACGGACTGACCGCGCGGCTCACCGGGCGCTCCTACCTCACGACCGATCGCGTCGAGGGCATCCTCGTGGCGCTGGCGTCGATCGGTTGCTGGTGGCTGTTCGAGCTCTACAACGCGCCGCGGTTCTGGCGCGGCACTGAGGACGCGGCTGGTCTCTGGTGGCGCTACCACGGCCTCGAGCCGAATCTGTTCGTGCGGCGCGTCGGCTACGACTGGGCCTTCGCGACGATCTTCCCCGGCCTCTTTCTGACGGCCGCCGTCCTCCGAGCCGCTGTGTTCGCGCGTGCGCGTGTCACGCCCTGGCGTCCGTCGCCGCGCCTGCTCGCGCTCGCCGTCACCGCGGGTGCGGTGAGCGTCGCGGTGCCGCTGCTGTTCGTCTCGACCTGGCTCGTCCCGCTCGTCTGGATCGGCTGGGCGCTCCTGCTCGAGCCGCTGAACTACCGCCGGGGCCGACCCTCGTGGCTTGCCGACGTCACACGCGGGGACGCGTCGCGGCTGCTCGCGCTCCTGACCAGCGGCGCGGTCTGCGGCGTGCTCTGGGAGCTCTGGAACTACTGGGCGGCGACGCGGTGGACGTACGCCGTCCCGTACCTCGGCTCCGTCAAGATCTTCGAGATGCCCGTGCTCGGCTACTTCGGCTTCCCGCCGTTCGCGCTCGAGTGCTACGCGATGTATCACTGGCTCCGCGGGCGGCTCGGCGCCGACGCCGGACCTCGGTCGCCCCTGCTATAATCCCGCCGCAGCGAGCTGACATTCAGGGAGGACCTCATGAAAGCGATTCGCGTGAACACGCCGGGCGGCCCCGAAGTTCTGCGCTACGAAGACGTGCCGGAGCCCCAGCCCAAGGCCGGTGAGGCCACGGTCAAGATCGACGCCGCCGGCATCAACTACATCGACGTCTACCAGCGCTCGGGCCAGTACAAGCTCGCGCTGCCGCTGACGCTGGGTCTCGAAGCCGGCGGCACGGTCACCGCGATCGGACCCAACGTGACCGAGGTGAAGGTGGGCGACAAGGTCGCCTACACGGGCGTGGCGGGCGCCTACGCGCAGTACGCCGCCGTGCCGGCGGCGCGCCTCGTGGGCCTTCCGGCCGGGCTCACCACCCGTCAGGGCGCGGCGGCGATGCTCCAGGGCTTGACGGCGCACTATCTCGCCTGCTCGACCTATCCGCTCAAGAGCGGGGACACGTGCCTCGTGCACGCGGCGGCCGGCGGCGTTGGATTGCTCCTCTGCCAGATCGCGAAGATGCGGGGCGCGCGTGTCATCGGGACGGTCTCCACCGAGGAGAAGGCCAAGCTCGCGCGCGAGGCCGGCGCCGCCGAGGTCATCCTTTACACCAAGCAGGACTTCGAGGTCGAGGTGAAGCGGCTGACGGATGGCAAGGGGATCCAGGTCGTCTACGATTCGGTCGGTCAGACGACCTTCGACAAGGGGTTCAACTGTCTGGCCCCGCGGGGCATGATGGCGCTGTACGGCCAGTCGAGCGGCCCCATCGGTCCGTTCGACCCGCAGACGCTCAACGCCAAGGGCTCGCTCTTCCTCACGCGGCCCAGCCTGAACCACCACATCATCACGCGCGCCGAGCTCCTGCAGCGCTCGGAGGAGCTGCTGGGCTGGATCCGCGACGGCAAGCTCAGGCTGCGCACCGAGTTCGAGTTTCCGCTGAAGGATGCGTCCGAGGCGCACCGGGCGCTCGAAGGGCGGAAGACGACGGGGAAGGTGCTCCTCATCCCCTGAGCCAAAGGGGTCGTCCGCGATAGAATGGCCCCGGAGGTACCCATGCGAACACGAGCTTTCCCGCTCATACTTGGATGCGCACTCGTTTCGGTTCTCGTCCTCGACACCGCGGCCGTCTGGGCGCGTGCCAGTAGCGGCGGGAGCCGCGGCACCCGGTCCTACTCGACGCCGGCCTCACCGTCCTCGCCTTCCTCACCGTCGAGCCCCTCGCGGGTGACGCCGCCGCCGTCCTCTACCCCCGCGCCCGTGGCGCAGCCGCAGCGCCCCGGCATGTTCGGCGGCCTCATGGGCGGCATCGCCGGTTTCGCCCTCGGCGGGCTGCTCGGCTCGATGCTGTTCGGCGGTGAGGGCGGCGGCATGGGCGGCGGCTTCGGGCTTCTCGAGCTCTTGCTCGTCGGCGGCGCGGCGTTCTTCCTGTTCCGCATGCTCCGCGGTCGCAGCCAGCCCCAGCCCGCGTACGCCGGTGCCGAAGGCCGGAGCGCCTCGAGCGCGGAGGGCCAGGGATGGTCGTCGGGAGGCAGCGCGGCAACCATGGAGGTGCCGGCGGGCGTGTCGGAGATCGATCGCGGAGTCCAGCACATTCGCGGAATGGACGCGAGCTTCGATCCCGACGGCTTCGTCGAGTTCGCGCGGGCGGCCTTCGCCGACGTTCAGGAAGGGATCGCCCGGCGGGATCTGACCGCCGTGCAGGATCGCCTCACCCCGCAGGAATACGCCCGCCTGCAGGCGCAGTGTGACCAGCTCCGGAGCACCCGTCGGACGAATCGGATCGAGCGGATTCGAATCGGGCAGGCCCAGGTGACCGAGGCGTGGCAGGAGAGCGGCCAGGACTGGGTCACCGTGTACTTCGCGGTCTCGCTCGTCGATTACACCGTGGACGACCCGACCGGCTCCGTGGTCGAGGGATCGCCGACGCCGGTCGATATCGAGGAATACTGGACTTTCACGCGGCCGATCGGCCCGAAGCCCTGGCGGCTTTCGGCGATCCAGACCGCGTAGTCGCTCCGGGGGCGGCGCGTTGAGGCGCGCCTTGAAGTGGCTCATCGGGATCGGCGCGGTTGTCGCCGTGTTGCTGGTCGTGGCGGCGATCGCGCTTCCCCGACTCGTCGATACTCCCCGGGTCCAGGCGATGATCGCCGGCAGCGCGACGCAGGCGATCGGACGGCCGGTGAAGTTCGAGTCGCTGTCCGTCAGGCTCTTCCCGCTGCCGGCCGTCGAGCTCCACAAGCTCGAGGTGGCCGAGGATCCGCAGTTCGGCACCAGTCCGTTCCTGACCCTCGAGACCGGCCGGGTCTATCTCAGGCTCCGCCCCCTCTTCAGCGGGCGCGTGGAATTCGGCGACATCACGCTCGAGCGGCCGCGCATCGCGCTCATCCAGCACGCGGACGGTCACCTCAACGTCGCGAGCCTCGCGCCGGCATCCGAGTCGCGCACCGTGTCGCGTCCCGGGCGGAGCGGCGGCGGCGCCGGCGGCGCCGCGGCGGCAGTCGTATCGCAGGTCAAGATCGTGGGCGGCGCCGTCACCTACGTCGCGCTCGGAAAAGGGAGCGCGCCAACTCCGTACCGGATCGAGAGCCTCGACTTGACGCTGACCAGTCAGGCGTCGCAGCTCAACGTCAAGGGGACGCTTCGTGTGAATCCGGGCGATCTGCTCGTCAGGCTCACCGATGGAGTGGTCGCGCTCAACGGCGCCCGCGCGCCGCTCGAGGCGCCCGTGCGCGGCCGCGTCGGCATCGAGGGCAAGGACATCGAGCCGCTCGTCGCCGCCGCCGGCCCGACCCCCGCGATCGCCGGACCGATCAAGGGCGATCTCACGCTCGGCGGAACCCTCGGCGCGCCTCGCGCCTCGGGCACCGTGGAGCTGGCGAGCCTGCGGGTGACCAAGACGGCCGCCGGATGTCCGGAGCCCAAGCGCCGCACTCTCTCGCTCGGCGCTCTGAAGCTGGCCGGGGCGTCGTGGGACGGCGCGCGGCTTCAGAGCCGCCCCACCACGACCTCGCTCGCCGGCGGCACGATCAGCACGAACCTGACGGCCACCCTCGACCGCGGCGTGCACGTGCAGCTCGGCGAGCTGACCATCAAGGGACTCCCGGCCCAGAAGGTCCTGGTCGATTTCCTGTGCGAAGGCTACGCGGTGACGGGGCCGCTCGACCTCACGGGCGGGCTGTCGGCGAGCGCGAGCGATCTGTGGAACACCCTTGATGGCTCCGGCCGGCTGAAACTGGGACCGGGACGTGTGGTCGGCCCCCAGGCGCTCGCCCTCATCGACACCCTCACGCGCATCACCGGCGTGGTGTCCTCGGTGCTCGCCGCCGACGTGCCGCGCGCCCTGACGTCGTCGCCGGTCGACTTCGAGTCGATCACGGGCACCTACCAGATCACGAACGGTGTCGTCACCACGCGCGACCTCCTGTACACGAGCCGCGACCTCAAGGTGGGCGTCGTCGGCAACTACGGCCTCGCCAGCGGGCGCATGAACCTCGATCTGAGAGTGCAGCACGCGCGCGGCGAGCTCCGGGCGCATCTGGCCGGGAGCGCGGCCTCGCCGACGATCAAGGTCGATCCGTCCTCGGTCACGACCAACGTCAGCCGCGAGGAGCTCGAAACCGGCGTCCAGGACCTCCTCAAGCGATTCCGCCGCCGCTAGCGCCGGCGATCAGCGCGTGGCGGTGAAGCGGCCGCCCCCGAGCTTGCCGTCCTCGATCAATCGCACGAAGAAGGCGTGAAGCTGGTCGTATTGCAGATATCGCTCGTCGCCCAGGCGGGCGATTCCGTCCGCGCGGAGCGTCCGGTGTAGCTCGAGCCGCTTCCTCACGATCGGTCGCCACTGCGCGGACAGGTCCTCGGCTTCGATGGAGCTGAAGCCGGCCCGGCCGAGCAGGGCGCTGTAGCCCTCGAGCGTCTGGAGCGTCGTGGCGGCCATCCATTCCCAGAGCTGCGTGCGCTCCCGGTCGCCGAGTCTGGGGAAGGCGATCCAGTCGCTGAAGGCGATGCGTCCACCGGGCGCCAGCACGCGGTGGCATTCGGCCAGCACCTTCGCCTTGTCGGCGATGTGCAGGAGCGCCTCCTGGCTCAGGCACGCGTCGAAGGCGCTACGGACGAACGGGAGCGCTGTCGCGTCGCCGCGCACGACCGTCACGCCCCTGGCGCCGACGAGACGGTTGAGCCGAGCCGCCCCGGCCGCCCGACCCCGGTGCAGCTCGAGCGCGACGACGATCGACCCGCGACGACTGGCGACGAACCGGGCCGGCCCGCCCAGCCCCGCGCACACGTCCAGGACCCGGCTGGTAGAGCCGATGCCGGCCCGGCGCGCCAGGGCATCGACCGCGGCCAGGCCGCCGTAGTGGTCCTGGTCGAACTCGAAAAGATCGTCGGCGGTCACCGGGCCTGGCCGCCCCAGGCCCGGTCGGGACAGGGCCTCCAGCACCCGAGTCGCGTTGATCGGATGGTGGTCGTAGAAGTCGCTCACGCGTCCGGGGGTCCCTTGAAGCATGGGCCCACGTATGGTAAAAGCAAACCGGTTTTCATCACACCTTTGACGAGGGAAGCCCATGGAAAGCGGAAGCCGAGGCGGTCTCGAGGACGTTGTCGTTTCGACGTCGGACATCTGTTTCATCGACGGGAAGGAAGGTCGGCTCGTCTACCGCGGCTTTGACGTCAATGACCTCGTCGAGCATTCCTCGTTCGAGGAAGTGATCTTCCTCCTGTGGCACGGCGGCCTGCCGAGCAAGAAGGAACTCGTCGCGCACACCAAGGCGATCAGCTCCACCGCGACTCGGAAGCTGCCGCCCGGGCTCGTCACGCTCCTCCGGTCGCTGCCCAAGAAGACGACGCCGATGGAGGTCCTGCGCACCGGGGTGTCCGCGCTGTCGTCATGGGACCCGGATGCCGCCGACAACTCCAAGGACGCGACCGCCCGTAAGGCCCTCCGGCTGACGGCCCAGATGCCGACCCTCGTGGCCGCCTGGGAGCGGATCCGTCGCGGCAAGACGTTGATCGCGCCGAATCCGCGGTTGAACCTGGCCGCCAATTTTCTTTACATGCTGACCGGGGCCAAGCCGAGCCCGCTCGCGGCAAAGACGTTCGACGTCGCGCTCATCCTGCACGCCGACCACGAGTTCAACGCGTCGACCTTTGCCGCACGCGTGACCGCGGCGACCATGTCCGACCTGCACTCGTCGATCGTCTCGGCGATCGGCGCGCTCAAGGGCCCGCTGCACGGCGGCGCCAACGAGCAGGTCATGCTGATGGTGCAGAAGATCAAGACGCCGGCGAACGCCGACAGCTTCATCCGGAAGCTGCTCGCCGATCACGGGCGCATCATGGGCTTCGGCCACCGCGTCTATCGCGTCGAGGATCCGCGCGCGAAGCACCTCAAGCGGCTGGCGACGGAGCTGGGCCGGCAGGCCGGCGACACGAGCGCCGTCGAGATCCTGGACACGGTGGTCCGGGTCATCGGCAGCACGCCAACAACCGGCTGATCCGGCCGCGGGCGGAGTACACCGGCCCCACGCACGCCACGTACATTCCGATCGATCGGCGCTAGGGAGGCGGTGCGCGCCGCGTCGCGCGTGAGCCTCGTGATGTGCGTGTTCAACGGCCTCGAGGACACTCGAGCCTGTCTCGAGAGCCTCGCCGGCACGACGGAACCGTTCCGGCTGGTCGTGATGGACAACGGCTCGACCGACGGGACGCCCGGGTTCTTCGAGCGCTTTCCCTACGAGTACCCGTTGACCTTCGCGAAGAGCCCGGCCAACGACGGTGTGATCGCGTCGCTCAATCGAGCCTGGCGGCTCGCCGACACCGAGTTCCTCTGCTTCCTCCACAACGACACGGAGATGCTGGAGCCGGCGTGGCTCACGCGGCTGCTCGCGGCGCTGGCCGAGCCGGACGCCGGGCTGGCCGGCCTCTACGGCGCCAAGCGGCTGCGCGCCGACGGACGGATGGTGGGCCGCACGATCGTCCACAGCCTCTCGCCGCGGCCGACGGTCAGGCCCCCGTGGGAGGATGTGGCCTTCGTCGACTCGGTCTGCATGTGTCTGTCGCGCGAGCTCCTCGACGCCATCGGCGGCTTCGACGAGGGCTACGGCTTCTACCACGGCCACGACCGCGACCTCTCGCTCGCGGTCCTCGAGCGCCGGCGGCGATGCCTCGTCGTGCACGCGCCCTTTCGCCACCACGGCGGCCGGACGCGCACGCGCGACTTCGCGCGCGACGCCGCCGAGGAGCAGCGGGACCTCGCGCTGCGCAACTCGGCGCTGGCGCGCTTCGCCGAGAAATATCGCCGGCAGCTTCCGTGCGACGTGCGCAGCCCGCGCCAGCGGATGCGCGACTGGCTCGGGATGGGCCTGGCGTGAGCCGGCCATGATTCCGTTCGTCAAGGGGCACGGGCTCGGCAACGACTACATCGTCCTCGACGAGAGCGACCTTCCGCGGCCGCTCGCGACGGAGGCGATCGCTCGGATCTGCGACCGGAACTGGGGAGTGGGCTCGGACGGGATCTTGCTCCTGGTGCCGAGCCGCCGTGCGGACTTCGGCCTGCGCATCTTCAACCCCGACGGCAGCGAGGCGGAGAAGTCGGGCAACGGCCTGCGCATCTTCGCCAAGTATCTCTGGGATCACGGTCGGGCGAAGAAGACCACGTTCACGGTCGACACCAAGGGCGGCGTCGTCGAGTGCCAGTGCCGCGTCGAGGGCGGCCGCATGGGCTTCGTCACCGTCGAGATGGGGCACGCGACGTTCCGGGCGCCCGAGATCCCGATGAACGGTCCCGACCGCGATGTGGTCGGCGTGCCGCTCCAGCTCGGTGACGGCACGACGCTGGCGGTCACCGCGGTCTCGGTCGGCAACCCGCACTGTGTGACCTTCGTCGAGCGCCTCGACGACGGCGAGTGCCGGCGCCTGGGCCCGCTCATCGAGCGGCATCCGGCGTTTCCGAACCGCACGA